>MWBO01000001.1 GCA_002071685.1 candidate division WS2 bacterium ADurb.Bin280
GCGAAGCAGCCCCTATGGTTTTGACAATTCCTTACCCTGCACGCTTGTTTCAAGAGCAAAAAATAAGCTTTTCTTTCTGGCAAACCCTCTCGACAAGTTTGCGAGCTTCCGCCAGAAGCAAAAAGCTTATTTTTCTTCCTGAAACTTAAACGCAATGCAGGTTCTTAATTCATAATTCTTAATTTGTTAATACCTACCCCGCCCTCATTGACCCAATATCCACTTCGTGCTAGAATTGGCGCGTCTTCGTACATTAATCCCGCAAAGGGTGACAACCATGCTGATGGACAAGCTCGACGAATGCGCCAAAGAGTTACTGGTCGTGAGCTTCGGAGTTCTAGCGTTGGCGGCTGGAGTATTTGTCGCTACACCCATGGCAATCAAGATGGGTGTGCTCCTGTTCGTCGTCACACTCGTCGGCTCTGCCATTTTCGTGCTAGTCAAGCCGACTGACGACTGGAGTGTTGCGATGATACTCCGGCGTATAGTAGTCTTCGGACTGTTCATCTGGGCTACCAAATTGCTCAGCGACTACGCCGCGGTGCTGCCGCCCGAACAGGCAGCAGAGCTCGTCTCCGCAACGATAATCGGAACTGCGTCCGTCATCATATTGCTGTTGATATTAATCTTGGGTGAGTTAAACCTCGACAGCACGAGGGCGATCGAGAACATGTACAAAACAGTCATCGCCCTCCTCGCGATTAGCGTCGTCCTGTTCGCGAGAGCGCTGTTTGACTCGACCGGCGACTGGGCATGGCGGACAGCTACTCCTGTAGCAGGAATCATCCTCGGCTTGCTCGTCGAATCGCTAGGCAAGCAAGTTAAAGGATGCGGACCGGGCTGTCTGACGATCCTGCTGTGCTTTTTTCTGATCGCGCTTGGGTCGCTGACGCCTGACACATGGGTGCTCAAGATCCACGTCGCGATAATGCTTATGGTCGCCGCCCTCTTCGTCTTTTTTCGGGCTAACAGCTGGCCCAATAGAGAAGAAGGGTGGTAGCGCAATCGCTCACGGCCCCGCACAGAGCCAACACCCAACTCTGCGCGGGGCCCGCTTTATTTTCCTTGAAATTACCTTTGAAAATGTGTTAAGTTTTATCTATGAAAAAGATCTTTTCCGGCATCCAGCCGACCAACGTTATTCACATCGGAAATTACCTAGGTGCTCTTAAAAACTGGGTTGCCCTTCAAGACGAGGGTGAAGCAATTTACTGTATAGTCGATCTTCATGCTATTACCGTGCCACAAGACCCAAAAATATTAAAAGAAAAAATTCTCGAGACTGCCGCCCTGTTCATCGCCTGTGGAGTTGATCCTAGCAAAGCGACCCTCTTTGTTCAGTCCTCAAGACCCGAGCACAGCGAGCTCTCTTGGATATTAAACTGTTTCACAGGCATGGGTGAGCTCAAACGAATGACGCAGTTTAAAGACAAATCCGGCGGCGACCAAGACAACGTGACTGCAGGCCTCTTCGACTATCCTGTTTTGATGGCTGCCGACATTCTGCTTTATCAAACAACTCACGTACCGGTTGGCGAGGATCAGAAACAGCACATCGAGATCACTCGCGATATCGCTCAAAGAATCAACAGTAAATATGGAGAGACATTTACCGTCCCCGAACCGATTATCAAGCAGTCAACCGCTAGAATTATGGCCCTCGACGACCCGAGCAAAAAAATGTCCAAGTCCTCCCCCAATGCTTCAAGTTTCATCGCCCTGACAGATACGCCCGATCAAATCAGAGAAAAAATCAAAAAAGCCACCACCGATTCGGGGAGCGAAATAAAAAGTTCGCCAACTGGCGAAAAGCCCGCCATTACCAATCTCCTGCGCATCTTCTCCGGCATGACCGGACGTGAAATTCCGGATATCGAAAGAGAATTTGAAGGCAAGGGTTATGGCGAATTCAAAAATGCCCTCGCCGAGGCAATCATCGAAGAGCTTGAACCTATTCATAAAAAATTTGAAGAACTAATGGCCGACAAAGAGGCCTTGCATCAAATTCTCACCCAAGGTAGCCAAAAGATCGCCCCCCTCGCCCAAGAAACCCTAAATAAGGTCAAGGAAAAAGTGGGGTTGGGGATATAACAACGTATAACGTATAAAAATTAAAGAGATTATAGATACCAGATCTCAGATGCCGGAAAACGCAAAACTTATAGCGTATAACATATAACCACAACGAATAATTACTAAATATATAAAATCCATTAACAAAAGATAATTGTTCTTATTTGATTTGAATTGCGGACTCTTAATTTAGTAATTGATAAATTGACTAATTGCCAAATTGCTTAATTGCTTAATTGTTTAATTGACTAATTGATTAATTAATTCTTCATTCTTAATTTGTAAACTGCCTAATTGAATAATTGCTAAACGGCTCACTCCAATGAGCCGTTTAATCAGGTAAAGAAAAAGGGGTGCAACGCCAAGACTGCACCCCCTGACCCCCTGACGGAGGGCCTAACGACCCTGACGCCGATGACATCGGTAGAAGTCCACCATCATCCAGATGCCCAACACAAACACGACAATGGCGAACACCGCCACCATACCAGTCCCCGCATCGTGACCTATCCATGCCCCCGCTTCAAGGGGCGTCGGAATGCCGGGAAGCGGATGGAAACAGGCCCAGAAGATGAACACCCCCACCACAGCGACGAAAATCCCCATCAACATCTTGGCGACATATTCGAACACTTCGACCGCCTCCTTCGATTGTTGTTTCGCAGATAATCTTTATCAGAAAAACTCTGATAAGTCAATCCGTTCATAGCCACCGACCCTCCCCGTCCCCTTGAGAGAACCCGCAAAAACAGGTATTGTGTACATGTATAAAAATTTATCAAAAGATGAAAGAAATCCCTCCAGCATACAATCCTCAAGACCACGAAGCCCAAATTTACTCAATCTGGGAAAAATCCGGCGCGTTTACTCCGGAAGTTCCAAATGAAACACCCACCTCCGCTGAAGCTTCGGAGAGAGATTCAGGTTCGCCTTCGGCGAACACTGCGAAAAAACCCTTCGCGATCTCCATGCCTCCTCCAAATGTGACGGGAAAGCTTCACATCGGCCACGCTCTTTTTATTACTATTCAAGACATTATGACCCGCTACCACCGCATGAAGGGCGAGCCGACCCTCTGGCTCCCCGGGACCGATCACGCCGGCATCGCTACCCAGAGCGTCGTTGACAAGGCTTTGCAAAAAAAAGGCACTAGTCGCCGCGAGCTTGGCCGAGAGAAATTTGTCGAAGAAGTTTGGAAATGGAAACAGCAGTATGGCGACGAGATCACCAGACAGCTTCGCTCCGTTGGCGCGAGCTGCGACTGGTCGCGCGAGCGCTTCACTCTCGACGAAGGGCTTTCAAGGGCCGTCAGCGAGGCGTTCAAGAGACTATACGACAAGGGCCTGATTTATCAGGGACTTCGAACAGTCAACTGGTGCCCCAAGTGCCACACTGCCATCGCCGATGACGAAGTCGAATACAAAAAAGAAACTGGTAAATTTTATCACATAAAATACGGCCCTTTCACACTGGCAACCGCCCGTCCCGAGACCAAACTCGGCGATACGGCCGTAGCCGTCCACCCTTCCGACAAGCGCTACAAAGAAATGGTTGGCAAAAAATATATGATCAAGGGAGTCTTAGGGGATTTTGAAATTGAAGTGGTTGCCGATAATGCCGCCGATCCCAAATTTGGCACCGGAGCCATCAAAGTCACCCCCGCCCACTCTTTGATAGACTTCGAAATTGCTCAAAGACACAATTTGCCAATCAAACAGGTAATCGATGAAAACGGACGAATGATGCAAAATACCGGCAAATACGCCGGAATGAAAACACGCGAAGCCCGTGAAGCCATCGTAGAAGACATGCAGAAGATGGGTCTGATTGAAAAAATTGACGAAAATTACCAGCACAACATCGCCGTTTGCTATCGTTGTGGCGGACAAATTGAGCCAATACCCTCCAAGCAATGGTTTGTCAAAATGCGCCCCTTGGCGGAAAAGGCCAAAAAAGCTGTTGAATCAGGCGAAGTAAAGATTGTTCCCAAAAGATTTGAAAAAGTCTATTTCCAGTGGATGGACAACATCCGCGACTGGTGCATTTCAAGACAGCTGTGGTGGGGACACAGAATTCCTGTTTGGTATTACAAGCAGGAAGATCAAAAATCAAAAGTCAAAAATCAAAATGATAATGAAAAAATAGAAAATCCCAAAATATATGTCGGCACAACACCGCCACCGGATCCAGAAAATTGGATTCAAGACGAAGATGTTCTCGACACATGGTTTTCAAGCGCCCTTTGGCCATTTTCCACTCTCGGCTGGCCAGATGAGCAAGCAAGCGATTACAAGTACTTTTATCCGACCAGCGTTATGGAAACGGGTTATGATATTTTGTTTTTCTGGGTAGCCAGGATGGTAATGATGGGGCTTGAGCTGACAGATAAACCACCGTTTAAAACAGTTTATTTGCACGGATTAGTGCGCGATGAGCAAAATCGCAAAATGTCCAAATCGCTCGGTAATGTTCTTGATCCCTTGGACGTCTCGGCCAAATTCGGCACCGATGCCATGCGGATGGCGCTGGTAGTTGGTACGACCGCAGGTAACGACATCGCTGTCGGTGAAGGAAAAATCAAAGGTTATCGCAATTTTTCAAACAAGCTCTGGAATATCGCCCGCTTCGTCATCTCAAACATCGAGGACGGATCCATACAAATAAACGACCTTGAATTGTCAAAAGATTTGAAATTGTCAAAACAAGACGAGCAAGATATCAAAAAATTTAAAGAGATTGCCAAGAAAACAACCGAGTATCTTGATAAATTTCAGTTTTCACGCGCCGGTGAGATGCTTTACGATTTCACATGGCACGAATTTGCTGATAAAATAATTGAGCAAGCAAAAGATCGCCTCAACAACGGATCCGAAGAAGACAAAAGAGCGGTTCTTGCGAAACTTCTTTTCATCCTGAAGGGCATCTTGGGTCTTTTGCATCCGTTCATTCCTTTTGTGACTGAAGCAATTTGGCAAATAATTCCAAAAACAAGTGGCGAAAGCGAGCTTCTAATAAGCCATGCTTGGCCGACATATGAAGGAGAGGATTAGTTCTTACAAACTATCCGCGCAGCTCAAGGCGGAAATCGGCGTGTCGAGATGGAAAAATCGATCACTCGACATACCCTTTAGTTTGCCAAGTTTTTCAAAATTGGGCACAACAAAAGAAAAAATTCCTTACAAAAAAATATCCGTAGCGCTTGGTGTTTTTGCTCTGATTATCAGCGCCTACATAGGGGTTATGAAAACCTATGAATTCGCCAAGCTCAAGTCCGCCAAAGCGCAGGAACAAAAACTTCAGGCCTACAACGACTACGTCGACAATCTTCGAAGCGAAATCGAAAAGGAAGCGACCGACGCCTATTCTTTTCAAGCTCTAAGCCAAAAATATATCAAGGAAGGAAATGGAGAAAAGGCCTTGGCGGCGGCGCAGATGGCAGTCCAAAAAGATCCCATTTGGCGCGATGGTTTTCTGAATCTCGGCCACGTTTATATGACCTTGAATCAGTTCGAGAAGGCCAAGGACGCCCTTCAAAGCGCTCTCGAGCGTGATCCAACATGTGGACAGGCCCATTACTTTATGTATTTGGTACTAGACGAGCTAAATGAAAAGACTCTAGCCAAGGAAGAGTACGCCAAAGCCAACATTTTCGGCTTTGAAACACAGTATGGTGGTTGACTTGACGATTGGATAAAAGAACATCTCCAAATAAAAAATGCGCCCATGGCGCTTTTTTTAAAAAAACGATGTCGGGCGCCTCTCTCGAGGCGCCCGGGAACTCTGCGTATACAGTCTATCCGTCATAGGCTCGATTGCAAAGGCTCCACGCCAAGCTGACTGCACAAGCCAGCACGATCGCAGAGCCAATCAGACGCAGGGCGACGAATACTGCCGGTGCCGGAGACATCAGAGTCCAACCTCCGGCGCAGACCAGACCGACAACGACGGCGGCGAAGATCACTAATCGCCACTCCGCACGCCTGTTCCAGCCTTCCTCGTCAGCGAGAGAGTCGCGAGGGTCGAGAGCACCGATCACACGATCGATGATCCCCGAAGCACATAGTCGCCACAGTACAACACCAGCTATTGCCCCAAGACAGACGAAGCCGGACAGGACCGGCACCACCCATTCGCTCCTGGGGCCGGTTATCATCGCCAGAACCAGAGCCAGCACAAAGAGCACCGCTCCGACTATGGCGCCCTCCTTGGCGCCACACATGCCAAGTGACGTCATCGGAGCATCAGCTCCCTGAATGCGTACTTCGATGCCTCAAGACAGAGGAGGGCGATTATAAAACCCACAATCGCACCGCCCCCCACGAACCACCAAGTGCTTGTGACGAAATCGACTCCGACGAACCACGCTGCGCCCCATATGATGGCGCGCACAACCGAGCCGACACCCGCCCCCAAAAGTGCGCAAACGACGTAATACAGTACAATCATCCTTCCTGTCCTCCCTTGTTTTTCGGCTTATTGGTGAAAAATGCCCAGCATGCGATCGCAAACATCGTGTACCCGATCAGAGCGCCCCATCTGAGATGATGCCCGAAGGACATCTCGCATACCTCGCGCCACGGCCTCTGCCATTCGTAGGCGAGGTACATTGCTAACAGACAACAAGGCGCCACTGTTCCTGACCAGAGCCAAAGTAGCCATACGGTCGCTTGGGAGCGGACAAACCGTGGCGCTGACAGGGTAGGTGACATCACGACGAAAATGACCACTAAAACGGCCGTCCACGCGTAATTGACCTCGTAGAAGAAGTCGAAAAGCGAAGCGCAGGACAATAGGATTAGGACGAAAAGCAGAAAGTAGCCCGAGACTGCCAACCCCTTGCCCATTCGCGTTCTCTGTCCCTCCGTCACGACGCCGTAGATGTCCGTGTTTTCCATCTTCCACACCTTTCCTATTGTCAAATAACGACAGCGAATCTAAACAATTTACTAAAATAAAGACAAAAAGTAAATACAATAATTGAAAAAAACATTCAAAAG
>MWBO01000002.1 GCA_002071685.1 candidate division WS2 bacterium ADurb.Bin280
CCGCCGACCCCTCCTCTCCCTTCCGATGCCCCAACCACTCCTCCGACGCCTGACGATCCCGGCACTGCTATTTATCCGCCAATTCCCGACGCGCCACTTATTTCCGGCGATTCAACCGACGATGGCATCGTCGATGTCCTAGACATCAATGTTCTTTTGGTTCACTGGAATGAGGAAAACACCGATTACTCACTGGTCGACGAAGGCAAAACCATGGTCATCGACACTCTCGATCTATCCCAAGTGATAAAATACTGGCGCTGTCTGGAAACAAGAACAGACAAAAACTGCCCCTATAGATCTTGATCCGCGACCCTGTCTTACTAAACGGCTCACTCAAATGAGCCGTTTGATACCATAATAAAAAGATCCGCTTGATGCGGATTTTGTCTTTTTTGTAGCCGAAAAAAAGCTCGGGCCGGACAACGTCTGTCCGGCCCTCTAATGGATCGCCCTAGGGCGATCCAGGAGCATCTGACGGTACGTGAGATGTGATGGATGATGGCGCTTGGCCTCCCCGCGAAAGGAGGCCAAGCGGGCCAGCTTGCTCTGGGATGATTGCATCAGCCGGAGCGATTGCACGCTTGCTCCGGCTGATGGGTCCGTGCCCGTCGCCCCTGACGGAGAAATGATAGCGCCGGTGAGACAGCGGAGACGCCGTCCCACCGGTTTGCCCCGGGAGCCCATGCGACTGGCGCAATCTGTGCGAACTTGCGCCAAACTGAGGGAGTATCAGTAAAGCGATGATTGCGCGCGCCGAAGAGCGTTTTCGGACGGTTCGGCGCGCAAGTCTCATCGGGGCGCGCTAGTCGATGGCGAGGACGCCCACGAGGGCGCGCATAGACACCACTCCTTGCTGTGACACTGTTACAGGAGCCGGTCGAGAGACAGGAGGGGCACCACACGCGGGTGCCCCTCGAGCCAAGTCCGCTGCCATGAGGATCGGGGGTCGCCCGCTACCACAGGCGATCAAGTCAGGTCGTGGGTCGCCCGCTAGGACAGACGACCAAGGAGGCGATGAGCTTCTCGGGAACAGTTGACCCCGCCGCCAGCACGACATACGCCTTGTGCTGGCCCTCAAGGGGCCTCTTTCTTCCCCGGCGCACCTCTGTACTACAAGGTGCGCGTGGGTGCTCGGCCAACTGGCTCGCTCCGCCCTCGATTGCTCGAAGGCAGGTTTTACTCCAACGACCAGTTTTTTGCGCCCGCTCCGGACGTTGCCTCGAAGAAGCGGCGAAGTTACAGCGATCACGAAAGCAATCACTGCTTCATCCAGGCTCCATCGATTACTACGCAGGCCCTCCCATTAGGATTCCACCACTGCATCCACCACGTCAAAGATCAAAACTAATTTAGATACTACACCTGTTAAAAAAGATGTCAATAGATTAAAAAATTCAAAAAGATTTCTACAAAAGTACTTGTTCGACCCTCTGCGCCAATTCCTTTGAAAAAGTGACGCGAGTCTTGGTTTTGACAAACTTAACTTCACCATTTTGCACAAAGGAGAGAACCAGAGGAGTCTCGCCTGTAAATTCTTCGAAAATGTCTTTTAGCTTCAGCAAAAGATCCTTGGAAGTTTTTTCTTTCAATATGATATAGACCGCATCGGAAAATTCGAAAACTCCCTTTTTCTCTTTTCTGTGACGCGAGACCAACTGCTCAAGTGTTTCCTGCTCGCTTCGCTCGCCAAGGTCGATCTCCACAACCTCATCCTCCTCGTGATCAACCGTGACGACACTCCCACCACTTTTCATCTGTTTTTCCACTTTGGGAGTCTTGTCATATTTTTTATTCTCGAGATCAAGCTCCTCGGCACTATCGACGATAATCTTTGCCTCGCCGTCCTTGGTGGATATTTTTCCATTTATCAACAATATTTTGTCCGCCTGCCACAAATCGCTATTTTGTTCAAGCAGTTTGGGAAAAACCAACGCTTCGGCTTTTCCGGTGGCATCCTCGAGGGTAGCAAAAACCATCGGCGAACCGTTGCGCGTGGTGATTTTTTTGACCGAAGCGACCAATCCGCCCAGCTTGAGACGCTTGTTCTCCATCGACAAATCAAGTTCTCCCAGAGAGCAACTGGTAATGTCTTTGATCTTTTCGCCAATTTCTTTAAGTGGATGCTCGGTGAGATAAATTCCCAAATGCTCTTTCTCCCAAGACAGACGTTCGTTTTGCGTCGCCTCCTTCACTTCAGGCAAGTCGAGCTTGCCAACTTCAATGTCACCGGAGAGAACCTCGCCAAAAAGTCCTATTTGTGAAGATTTTATTTGCTTGCTGGTATCCTGAATTCTCTTGGTAATTACCTCCATTCCTTCCAAAACACGATTGCGCTCAATCAACGAATCAAAGGCGCCCGATTTCGCCAGTGCCTCCAAGACCTTTTTGTTTAAAACGGTTCTTCCTTGTTCCTTGGGAGCGCCTTCGACATCGGTCTTGGTCAAGCGATCGACAAAATCTTCAAATGATTTATAAGGTCCTCGCGCCTTTCTTTCTCTATAAATCACTCTCGATGGCGCTTCTCCGATATTTTTTATGGCGCTTAGACCATATCGAATATTACCTGTCTCCTTGACCACACCAAAGTCAACGAACGACTCGTTGACATCAGGTGGCAAAACCTTGATCCCCATGCGCTCACACTCTTCAATTTCAATCGCAATTCGCTCGATGTCGTCCAGATCGCTGGTTAGCAGGGCCGCCATGAAACACTGCGGATAATGAGCCTTTAAATAAGCTGTTTGATAAGCGATCATCGCGTAGCAAACGGCATGAGACTTATTGAAACCATAGGCGGCGAAGTCCTGAAGCATCGAGAAGACCTTTTCGCTATCTGTTTCGCTCACACCATTTTTGACCGAACCCTTGATGAATTTGACCTTCATCTCCGCCATCAAAGCGGCAATCTTCTTTCCCATCGCTTTTCTAAGCTTGTCCGCCTCGCCACCGGTAAAACCAGCCATGTCCTTGGAGATCTGCATCACTTGCTCTTGATATACAGGAATTCCATAAGTCACTTCAAGGGCGCTCTTGGTCATCTGGTGAGGATATTCGACAACTTCTCGACCGTTTTTGCGCGCGATGAAGCTGTCAATAAATTGCATCGGCCCGGGGCGATAGAGAGCTACCATCACAGCTACGTCATCAACCGACGTCGGCTTGAGTTCTTTGATATAGCGCTTCATCCCCGACGATTCAAGTTGAAATATGCCTGTTGTTTGAGCGTTGCCCAAAAGCTCAAATGTTTTTTTGTCGTCAAGGGGTAAGTTGTAAACATCTATCTTGTCGCCCTCGACCGCTTCGATAATCTCGAGGGCCCGCTCAATTGTCGTCAAGTTCTTGAGCCCCAAAAAGTCCATTTTCAAAAGCCCCAGTTCGGCAACGGGATACATCGAATATTGCGTCACTTGCTTGACTCCGTCCTTCTGCGCCATCTGCAGGGGCACATAGCAGACCAGTTCGTCCTTGGAGATAACAAAGGCGCTGGCGTGCTGTCCGGCATGCCGGACTGTCCCCTCAAGCTTCATCGCCATATCCAAAAGCCGTTTGGCGCGCGGATCTTTTTCATAAAAATCTTTCAGCTCGGCGCTGTCTTTGACTGATTTCTCAAGGGGAATGTGCCTGCCTTGAACAGGAGGAGGAACCACTTTGGCGATGGCATCCACCTCGCCGTATGCCATTCCCAGCGCTCGACCGACATCGCGAACAGCCGCCCGCGCCGCCATCGTTCCAAAAGTAATGATTCCCGCTACCTTATCCTCGCCATATTTTTGCACCACATAATCGAGAACTTCCTGACGACGATGGTCGGCAAAGTCAAGATCGATATCCGGCATCTCCAATCTGTCGGGATTGAGAAATCTTTCAAAAAGAAGTCCATAGCGCATCGGGTCAACATCTGTAATATAAGTGGCATATGTCACCAGAGCACCGGCAGCGCTTCCACGTCCCGGACCGACCATTACTCCGTTGTTCTTGGCCCATTTGACGTAGTCGGAAACAATCAAGAAGTAGCTCGAGAAGCCCATTTTGGAAATTACTGACAACTCATAATCAAGCCGTTCCATCAAGGTCTTTTCGTTTGATTTGTCAGAAATATCGTAGCGCTCCTTTAGCCCTTTGAGGCAGAGTTCGCGCAAGTACTCGTCAGGGGTTTTCGATCCTTCGATTTTAAAAGTTGGGAGTAGATTTTCCTCGAAGGGAATCTCCAGATTGCACATGTCGGCGATTTTTTGGGTATTTTCAAGCGCCTCGGGCACACTGGAAAAAATTTTGGCCAGCTCGCTTGGTTCTCGCAAAGAAAAATCACCGTTATAGATCATTCTGGAAGGATCATCAACTGTTCGACCGGTTTGAACACAAACCAGCACATCGTGCGCCCCACGATCCTCTTTTCTGACATAGTGGGCATCGCAAGCCACTACCAAAGGTGTTTTGGTTTTTTTTGCCAGAGCGATCAATCTTTCATTGGCGATCGCCTGCTCTTTGATCTCCGGATGGTCTTGAATTTCCAAATAAAAATCATCTTTGAAAATTTCTTTGTACTCGCCAAGTGATTTTTCGGCTGATTTTTCATCTCCCGAAAGCAGGTGGCGGGCAATCTCTCCGGCAATGCAAGCGCTAGTAGCGATCAGCCCTTTTGAGTATTTTTTTAGCGTTTTTTTATCGATTCTTGGTTTGTAGTAAAACCCCTTGAGATGGCCAAGAGAGGTGATTTTCATCAGATTCTGGTAGCCCTCGGCATTTTTGGCGATCAATATCAGGTGGTAAGGGTTGGAGTCGAGCTTTGATTCCTTGTCCTCCATTCCTCTTGGCGCCACATACATCTCGCAACCAACCAAAGGTTTGATGCCGGCTTCTTTGGCCTCTTTGTAAAATTCGATCGCCCCGTACATCGACCCATGGTCGGTCAGGGCAACCGCATTCATCCCAAGTTCTTTGGCACGCTCAATTATTTGCTTGGGCGTACCAAGGCCGTCAAGCAGTGAATAGTGACTGTGAACGTGAAGGTGAACGAAGCTCATATAGGTTTAAAAAATGATTTCTCTTGTCTTTTGCAAACTCTGAAACCGGCCAAACTCTAGATTCTTTCCAGCGTTTCTCTTTCCTTCTCTACCATAGCATTTTTTCGCTTTTGAGAAAGAGGCCACAAAATACGAAGGCCCGCTTCGACCACCCAAGGGTGGACGAGGCGGGCCATGGGGACGGCGATACTGGTGGCTAGTCGCCTTCGCCATCGCAGCCGATGGTGACCTCGCCGGAGCGAGGGAGCTTGGGGCGCAGAACATCCCCCAGCTTGATCGCCACCTTGCCAACGAGCGCAGTTGTCGGCCCCATCGTCTCCAAGAGGGTCTTGGCGATCTCCCTACCGGCCGCGAACAACAATCGCGGTTTGCGCAGGGCCTCGCTGGCGTACGACGCGACGAGGAGGAAGACCTCAGTGAAGCCCGGGGTGAACTCCTCCGCCGTCATCACCCTGCCCTTCACGATGGCGACGAGGTCGGTGGCGTCGGTGAACCCCCGCGCAACGGCGATGGCGTCGACAATCGCGTCCCACAACGCCGCCGGATTGCCGGGAAGCGCTTCAAGGGCACCGTTCCAGCTCGGCTGCTCGAAAGCGAAGCCGACCGCCACCGTCACCTCCATCCTAGCCCCATGATTGTACATCTCGCTCACCCTGACCTCGGGCAAGGGGTCAAGGCTGGCCACAAGCGAGGTGAGCATGTGCGCCTGCCCATGCGGGGGCGCCAATAACTTCATCAGCGCATCGCCTAGCTCCGCGCACGCCCTAGCGCGCGCTCCTGCGAAGCAGTCCGCCGTCTTTGCCCAATTCAGAAGGGCAGGCGTCGCTTTGTACTGCATTTCTACCACTCCCTGTCCCGCTCGTGGCGGGAATGTTTTGAACGTCAATGAACAAACATCGAGAAACCATATCAGAAACAGCCCCTCAAGTCAATGCCATGGCCTCTCTCACGCCAGATGCACTCGCTAAATACTTAGACTTTTTTAACGATCGTTAATTTTATCTAACAAAAATATTATCTATTCTTTATCTATTTAATTTTTCAAATAAAAAGGGGCGGAGCAGGATTTCGATCCTGTCCGCCCCATCGGACCGCGCGTGCCGCGTGGTCTATTAGTCGTCATCTTCACCTACACCCGGAACGCGGGTGTAGGGACAGCGCAAGTCCTTCGGTCGCTCGGGAGGGGTCGGATCATGCACAACGCTCTTGCGCCACTTGGTGTATTCGTCAAACCGAGCATCGTGGTACTCGAGTGTTGCAATCACCCCCTCGTACTGCCCAACCTGGATACGAGTCGGGACGGGCAGAAGACCGCGCACCGCCTCCTCAATCATCGGCTCGTACTTCGGCCTGCCGCCCTTGCAGCTGGGCAGCTCGTCCACATCGTGGACGCCGGCGAAGGTCGGTACGAGCACCAGCTCGCCGACGGGGTTGAGACTCCCCGCCCACATCGGTTTGGGAAGGACCATCGGCAGGAAACGCAGACCTGCCTTAACGACATGGCGCAGACAAGGCAAGTCGCCGGATGATTCCCCGCAACCAAGGAGGCGATCGCTGACGCTATTGAGCAGATCGTCCTTGGCCTGCTCGAACAGCGCATCGACCATCTTGATCAGCTCGTCTCCCTCGATCCGAGGTGACTCCCGCTGGCCGATGCCTAAGCACTCCCTGTTCGCTTCGACGAACTCCTTGACCTCGGCCTGCGTCAGAGCGACCCCTCCGACGACCACGATCGGCTCGACGATGGGGAGAGACTGTTGGTCCATCGCCCAGAGCTCAGTCTTCACCTTGACGATATGCGCAACCAAAGCACTTGCGTAGGTCGGGGCGATGGCAACTACCTTCACCATCGCGCTGACTCTCCCCGACAGCCCCAAACCATCCGTTTCGGGCACGATGATCTGGAAGTCGAGAGCATCTCCCGCGTACCCGCGGTACTCCTCTTCCAGAAACCATCGCAGACTCTCGATCAGTCTCTGCCTGTGCTCTTTGAAGACCGCCATTGCAGCGGTCTTCACACCAATCGACGCCGTCAAGATCGCGTTCATCCGTCACACGCCTCCTTCGATGTCCGGCATCATGCCGAACTTGGTGTGAAACGCCTGTACAAGGAAGGCAAGAGCGGCTTCGGCCTGCTCTCTCGGAAGGTCGCAGACCAGTTCTCCGGCACCGACTAGGACGGCGGCGCAACTGACACGCACGCCACCGACCTCCATTGTCGGTTCGCCCTTGTCAGATCGCAATTGACTCATCCGTTTCCATCCTTTCAACATTCGCTCCGCTTGCGCCGAAAGACACGAGCCGGAGTCGTCGATACATGCGTATCGCAAGATATTAGCGCTAAAGCTGTTGACTGTCAACCAATTATCTGCTATTATTACTTCGTTAAAGGTTTTTGAGCAATTCTACCTTGTTTTAGATTTAACTTTTTTATATGGCTCATACAAAGGCAAAAGGCACGACAAAATTAGGCAGAGATTCACAGTCAAAACGTCTTGGCGTCAAGATTTACGGTGGATCCCCTATTCGCTGTGGCCAGATCATCATTCGACAAAGGGGTACAAAATACCTTCCGGGCGACGGGGTCAAAAGAGGAAATGACGACACTCTTTACGCCGTTCGCGACGGAGTGGTCAAATTTATCCGTACCAGATACACCAATTTCACCGGCAATAAGCAGATGAAACAGAGGGTAAGCGTCATCGCCTCAACAGAAGGACCGAAAAATATTTCACCCGCAAAATCATCCGCCAAAGAGGACAAAGCAAAAGACGAGCTTCTTGAAAAGCAAGAAAAAAGAGCTCAAAAAAGACAAACAAAGAGCGACGAAGCTCAAAAGAGAAAAACAAAGAGCGAGATTATCGAGCAGGAAGCGCCAATTAAGATGATCACCAGAAACAAAGAAGCTAAAAAAGCACCCAAACCATACAAGAAAGACTAAAAAATGGACAGTCAAATCACCCAAAATCATTTTCAGATCAAAAAAAACGTCCCCGAACTAAATCCGGGAGACAGAATTCGCGTACACCAGAAAATCAAAGAAGGAAACAAGGAAAGAGTTCAGGTTTTTGAAGGGTTGGTCATCAAGACCCAGCACGGTCGCGGGATAAACGGTACCTTCACTGTCCGAAGAATTTCTCTCGGTGTCGGAGTAGAAAAAACTCTTCCCCTACACCTTCCGACCATTGTCAAAATCGAAAAGATCAGGAGCGCCAAAGTCAGGCGGGCCAAGCTTTACTACGTCAGAGACTTGATCGGCAAGCGCGCCAGAAGGTTGAAAAAAGAAAAAGAGGACGCCGCAGTCTGGGAGGATGTAGTTAAGGAAAATCCGCCGGCAGATGAACAAAAAGATCTTGAGCAGGAAGAGGCAGAACAAGAAACACAAGAGCAAGACGATGTCGAAGTAAAGGGAGAGGAAAAGCCCGAAAACGAGAAAGAAAAAGTTGATGAGCCAAAATCAGACGACGCAAAACCTAAAGAAGAACCGAAAAAAGAAAAGGACGCAGAGGACAAAGACAAAAAAGAAGATTAAGATTTAAATTTTATTTATAGATCAAAAACAGCCCGCAAAGGGGCTGTTTTTGATTTTAGCTGTTAAAATAAATCAGATGGCATATTTCAAAAAACAAACGGGTAATTATGGCGAAGATCTGGCGACTGATTTTTTGCAAAAAAAGGGATACAAAATTTTAGAGAGAAATCTGACAAACCACTTGGGAGAAATCGACATTCTCTGCGAGGGTCCCTGCAAAACGAGGTCTGTTTTAGCGGTTTTTCAAAAACCAAATCGTGCTATAGTGGTAGTTGAAGTCAAGACAAAATCCGGCAAAGATTTTGGCGAAGGTTTTGAAATGGTCAATTCCTTCAAGAGAAGCAAACTGCTCTTTCTTGCAAAATCCCTGCAAACGAAGTATCCTGATCGGACGATCAGAATCGATGTAGTTTCAATTAATACGGACAGCCAACCACCCGAGATAAAGCACTTTGAAAACGCGGTAGAGGAAAATTAAAAATTAAAGATTAAAATGGAAAATGATAAAGAAAAATTTAAAAAGCAATTTATCGACAGACTCATTAATCATTCAATATCAATAATAAATCTTACCGGGGAAATGCCAAATCAGTCAAAGTTCTGGCCAATCAAAGACCAAATTATCAGAAGCGCAACTTCAATAGGCGCAAATGTAGTGGAGGCAAAATCTTCCAGCTCAAAAAAAGATTATATTCATTTTTTTGAAATAGCACTAAAGAGTGCTAACGAGACTGAGTATTGGTTACTAATCCTTGAGAAAATGAACATTCCCATCCAAAATTTTTTAAAAGAAAACAACGAAATTTCTTGTATTCTAGCGACAAGCCTATTAACATTGAAAAACAAAAAGTAATTTTTATTTTTAACCTATCATTTTAATCTTTAACCTTTAATTTTTAATTTATTATTATGGTAACAACCCGCTTCGCACCATCACCAACTGGCGACCCTCACATCGGCAATATCAGGACCGCTCTTTTCGCGTATCTCTTCGCCAAACACGAAGGTGGTGAGTTTCTTTTGAGGATCGAAGACACCGATCAGAAAAGATACGATGAAAAATCGCTCCAGACTATCAAGGATGTTTTAACTTGGCTCAAAATCGAACCTGAAAATCTTGAAAACCCAATGATTCAGTCCAAGAGACTTGATATTTATAAAAAAGAAGCAATGCGCCTGCTCGAGCAGCGCGATGCTTATGTTTGTAATTGTTCCAAGGAGCGTCTTGATGAGCTTCGACAAACACAAGCTAAATCCGGCAAACCAACCGGCTACGATGGGCACTGCAGGGATTTAAACCTTGATTTTAAAGACGGTTGCGTCATCCGTATGAAGGTGCCAAATGAAAAAATTGTTTTTCAAGACTTGATAAGAGACGAGGTCAGCTTCGACCCAAGCACCATTGACGATCAAATCATTCTTAAATCGGATGGCTTTCCCACCTATCACCTAGCCCACGTCGTTGACGACAATGAGATGCAAGTGACCCATGTCATCAGATCGGAAGAGTGGCTCCCCTCGACCCCAAAGCACATCATTCTAAATAAAATGCTCGGCTTCAGACAAGTGCGCTATGCCCATGTTCCGGTAATTTTAAGCCCTAGTGGCGGAAAACTATCCAAGCGTGACGGGGCCGTCGGTATTTTGAGCTTCCTCCACCATGGATACCTGCCCGAAGCGCTGATAAACTACATGGCTCTTTTGGGATGGAACCCAAAAACAAATGAAGAATTTTTTACTCTCAAGGATCTGGAGGAGCGTTTTGATCTAAAAAACGTCAACAAGGCCGGAGCAATATTTGATCAAAAAAAGCTCGACAATATCAACAGGGCGCACTTGCTTGTTCTTTTGGGCGACAAAGATCGACTAATGACTTTGATAGACGAACAATCAGCCGAATTTCTGAAAAAGATCGATCGCGAGCTGCCAAGCGGACAAAGCGTCAAAGATGTTTTATTGGAGCTGATTGTTCCGCGAATAGATAAGCTTGATGAATTTTCAAATCATCTTGAAATTTTTGTCAAAAAGCCAAATCTGGACGAGACGATTCTTGTCTTTAGAAAATCTACCAAAGAAAATACGCTGATTGCTCTAAATGAATTTACGCAAAAAGCCGGCGAAATTCCTGGAGAAGACTGGATATTTGACCAAATCAAGGCGCTGATGGAAGCAGTCGTAGAGCAAAAAAATCTTTCAAACGGTGATGTTTTTTGGCCGATTCGCTACGCCCTGTCAGGAATGGAAAAATCGCCTCCTCCGGAAGAAATCGCCACAATTTTAGGAAAACAAGAAACTCTCGAGAGAATCTCAAGAGCAGTGGAAGCTTTGCAATAAAATAGGATTTAAGAACAAATGATAAAAATAGCCCTTATTTCCGGTGACTCATCGACCACCGGTGTTCCTTCCCATGTCGCCACTCTTGCCAAGGGGCTTGATAAAAAAAAGTTTGAGGTCTTGGTCATTTGCCCTCCGGGACCCCTTGTGGCCACACTTAAAAAATTAAAAATTCCCTGCAAAGAGATAAAAATGCGCGGGGTTTTTGACCGCACCGGCAATCACGAGATAAGGCGCGAGCTAATCAATTTTTCGCCCGACATCGCTCATTTTCACGGAATGAGAGCGGGATGGCTTGGTCGATTGGCCGCCAGAAAACTTAAAAAAGTCAGAAAAATTTACAGCGAGCACCAGTGGGTTGAAGAACTCAATCTCTCCAATCCCGCATACCAAGAAATCCAGCTCCAAGCGCTTAAATTTCTTGATCGCTGGACAGACAAGACGATCGCTGTTTCAAAACCGGTAAGCGACTTTTTATCTCGTCGTGGTTTTGACAAAAAGAAAATTATCATCGTACCAAATGGAATAGACGATGAGTTTTTCAAAACAAAACCGATTGAAAAGCCCGATTGCCTACCGCAAATTATCGGCACAGTCGCCTCTTTGAACGAAGTTAAAAATTACCGAAATATTATTTTGGCGATGGCCAAAATCAAACAGACTAATAATGATTTAAACTTCAAATACCAAATAATCGGCGAAGGTCCCCAGAGAAAGAATCTGGAAAATTTAGTAGAGAGAAAAAAGCTCGGAGAAACTGTTCATTTTCTCGGCAGAGTACCATCGACAGCCGAGAGAATGAGGCACTTCGGAGTCTATTTGAATGCCAGTAAATCGGAAACCTTCGGTCTAGCCGTAGTTGAGGCAATGGCAATGGGCTTGCCAGTTGTGGTCTCAAAAATTCCCGCCCTCGAATATGTAGTCGCTGATGCAGGCCTCTATCTTAATCCAAAAGATACCGACGACATAGGACGAAAAATTGTCGAAATTTTAATTAATAAAGACCTCCGCGAAAAACTTTCCGCAAAAGGCAAGCAAAGAGCAAGAGGAGAATTTTCAAGCGAGAAAATGGTCAAGAGAATCAGTGAAATTTATATTGAATTGATCAAAAAATCAGCTCGCTGACTAGCAACTCTCATCTATTTAGGATTCAAACGCACATTACTCGCTCGTTTCGAAGCTGGCGATTTTGAATAATTTCCTCCCACGGGAAAACAACTGTTTTCCCGACCCCTTTCGTGTTCGATCCTTAACCAAAGCCA
>MWBO01000003.1 GCA_002071685.1 candidate division WS2 bacterium ADurb.Bin280
GCAGCCCCTATGGTTTTGACAATTCCTTACCCTGCACGCTTGTTTCAAGAGCAAAAAATAAGCTTTTCTTTCTGGCAAACCCTCTCGACAAGTTTGCGAGCTTCCGCCAGAAGCAAAAAGCTTATTTTTCTTCCTGAAACTTTATTACATTACAAATACTTGAATTCATAATTCATAATTCATCATTCTTAATTCTACATTCTGAATTCTTAATTTGGATTTGGCGAAGCCATTATTCTTAATTGTCTAATTGCCAAATTGCCTAATTGTCTAATTGTCTAATTGATTAATTGATTTTTAGTTTGGCGAAGCCATCATCTACAACCACCCCCTTGCTTGACTGGAATTTTATCCTTAATTTTGCTATTTTTAGACAAATAGTGAAAAATATCGAGGTGCAAAATGGAAAGAACATTAGTAATTATCAAGCCCGATGCAGTCAATCGCGCATTAGTCGGGGAAGTTCTGAATCGCTTTGAGAGAAAGGGGCTGAAAATTGTCGCCTGTAAAATGCAATATCTCAAGGACGAGGAACTCTTCGAGCACTACAGCCATCTCAAGGACAAACCCTTTTTCAAGGATCTTGTCGATTTTATGAAACATGCTCCTAGCATCCTGATGGTTCTTGAAGGGGTACGAGCAATTGACGCCGTAAGACAACTAGCCGGCTCGACTTATGGAATCGAAGCCAATCCCGGCACTATCAGGGGCGATTATTCGATGAGCCGATCAAACACCATCATCCACGCTTCGGATTCTCAAGAGTCAGCCGAGAAAGAAATAGAAAGATTTTTTGACGAAAAAGAAATTTTTCAGTGGGAGAAAATCGACTTTAGTGAAGTTTACTCTGTCGACGAAAGGGCCTAAAAAGTGCTCACCTTTGCCCTCATCGCTTTTGCGCTGTCTGTCGCTTCGTCTTTTTATTTGAGAAAATTTTCTCTTGAGAAGAAAATAGCTCTAAGCGTTCCGCGCAAAAGAGACGTGCATCAGAAGCCGACTCCTCGACTCGGAGGTCTGGCTATCATTGCCTCGACGCTAATTACATTGTTGCTCTTGGCATCTTTTGCCGGTGATCAATATCGCAACTTCGGCTTCCCCTTCGCCCTTGGTGGCATCTCTATCGATAAGCGCCTGCTTGGTATAATTATTGCCTCGATCGTCCTTGGCGCCGTCATGTTGAGGGACGACATCAGGGGTGTGAGACCCTCCTACAAGCTTCTCTCTCAAATTCTTGCCGCTCTTATCTTGATAGCCACGGGGATTGGCCTGACTTACCTCAACAATCCGTTTGGACCGACAATTCGCCTTGACCAGCTAGCCATTCCTGTTGAAATCGCTGATGCGACCTATCGAATCATACTTTTTGCTGACTTATTTTTTATTTTGTGGACCGTTCTTTTGACCAACGCTACCAATTTCATCGATGGTCTCGACGGATTGGCGACGACTCTCTCCATCATCGCTGGAGCTACAATTTGCGCCATATCTTTTTCGATGAACGATTACGCTACCGCTACCCTCGCTCTTATTTGGGTTGGCGCGATGCTTGGCTTTTTGCCTTTCAACCTCCCTTTTGGCAAAGGTGGGGCGATGATGTTTTTGGGAGATACGGGAAGCCAATTCTTAGGATTGATGCTTTCTATTTTGACTGTTATCTCAGGAGGAAAGCTAGCCACAGTAATGCTGGTTTTCGGCATAGTAATTCTTGACGCTCTCTATGTCATCGCGAAACGAATCGCAAGAAGGCAAAATCCCTTCACCACCGCCGACACCACCCATCTGCACCACCGTTTTCTCAAGGCCGGATTCTCAAAGACGGCTACACTTTTGATCATTTGCGCCATCTCTGCGTCTTTCGGCTTCAGCGCCCTCATTTTCGAAGGTCAGTCAAAGATAGTCATGATCGGTGCTTTAGCAATTTTGTCTCTAGCGCTATTTATTGGACTTGATTTGAAAATCAAAAAAACAAACAATTAAGCAATTTTTCAATTATGAATAAAGAATTAAGAATTATGAATTCAGGTGTTCGTATTGCATTAAAGTTTCAGGAAGAAAAATAAGCTTTTTGCTTCTGGCGGAAGCTCGCAAACTTGTCGAGAGGGTTTGCCAGAAAGAAAAGCTTATTTTTTGCTCTTGAAACAAGCGTGCAGGGTAAGGAATTGTCAAAACCATAGGGGCTGCCTCGCAAATAGGCCCCTCTGGTTTTGACATACATAAATGAGTAGCTACCAGCTACAAAAAATTAATAATTGATGCTAAAGCCAGCTAGACAAACGTGAATATTAAACTACGATAGGTTCTTCAACTCTTATCCAGAATTTTCTGCTGAGCAAGATAGGGATGAGTGAGGGCGCGCAAGATCATAGCTGTTTTGGCGCCCGAAGTTTCAATTTCCACATCACCAAAATCAAGCGCCATCTGCCAGACTCCTTTCTTGGAGTGCATTACGTTTTGGATATTCTTGAGAGGCACCTCATTTGTCAGGCGATAAAGAGGTCCTTTTTGGGATATGGCAAAAATTCGCTCATTGGTCAGAAAATAAATCGTATTAAACCACATATAGTAATGAGCCAAAGCATAAATAAAACTTGCGAAAATAAAAATTAGAATCAAATAAATCCCCCACGAGGGAGCCCAAATTGCCTCCGGCAGAGAACCTGCGATTATCAAAGCCGAGCAAATGAAGCCGGTTTTTGCCAGCACGAAGGGGTGAGCTCGCCAAATGGCGACAATTTCTTCCCCTTCTCTTTGACCCTCAAAACCATCTATTTTCATAAGTTAATGATAAAACAATTTAGCAATTTGGCAATTAGACAATTAAGAATAATGGCTTCGCCAAATCCAAATTAAGAATTCAGAATGTAGAATTATGAATTAAAAATTCTTCTGGAGTCTGGAGTCTGTTATCTGTAAACTTTAAGTTAAGAATGCAGAATTATGAATTATGAATTCAAGTATTTGTAATGTAATAAAGTTTCAGGAGCAAAAAATAAGCTTTTTGCTTCTGGCGGAAGCTCGCAAACTTGTCGAGAGGGTTTGCCAGAAAGAAAAGCTTATTTTTTGCTCTTGAAACAAGCGTGCAGGGTAAGGAATTGTCAAAACCATAGGGGCTGCTTCGCAAATAGGCCCCTCTGGTTTTGACATAAAT
>MWBO01000004.1 GCA_002071685.1 candidate division WS2 bacterium ADurb.Bin280
CCACAAGTGTTTTATCTGCACAATTTTCTCCTGACGCTCTACCGCAGGAGTCTCATATGTTTCGGAACTTATTCATCTTGCGATTGATCTTAATTAGCTGTTTTTCAAACGGCTCACTCAAATGAGCCGTTTATGAATAAAAATTAAAAAGACTTCAGATGACCGATAACTACATTAAATTAAAGTTTAAAAGTTAAAAAGATACAAAATTATTTTCTAGTAGTTAAAACTACAGACAATGATAGAACCAGAGGGGCCTATTTGCGAGGCAGCCCCTATGGTTCTATCGACTCCTTACCCTGCACGCTTGTTTCAAGAGCAAAAAATAAGCTTTTCTTTCTGGCAAACCCTCTCGACAAGTTTGCGAGCTTCCGCCAGAAGCAAAAAGCTTATTTTTTTTCCTGAAACTTTATTACATTACAGAGGCCAGATTACAGACACCAGAAGCCAGAAAAAAAACGTAAAACGAAAAAAGTATAACGTATAACCACAACGCAAAATGGAAAAAATAAAGATTAAAAGTTAAATCGACAAGGGCCGTCCAGCGCAGTTGCTTTCGCAACGCGTTGGACGGCCCCGATGTGGAATCGTCTACTCGGCCTGCTCCGGAAGAGCACGCAGGCAGCTCTCGACGACCTCCTTGATGGACCCTCCCTGAAACGGCATGGGATCGCAGCCGTCTTCGGATTTTGAGATGACAAGGGAACAGGCGCTGTCAATGAACGAGACGGTGAAGCGGCCTCTCCTGAATCCGCAGATCCGAAGTTGGTTGCCAAGTTTGTCGACGATCGAAGTCTCGTCGAAAGCGTGACTATCACACAGCAGTGTTGACAACAGGCTCTGGGACAGCGTGCTTCCAGGGCAGATCCTCACATATGTTCCACCACATTGACGAAGGCGGGTGGATGAACTGACAAATACGTCATCCCTTACTCTGAAATTGACTTCTTGATACCCGTCCTGCTTCAGACATTCTTCGATGAGCTCAAAGACTGTCACGTTGTTCACCTCACTGTTGGTTTACAGTCGGGTGAATATTATCAAAAATAGATGCCATCGTCAAAGGTTGGAGATAGACAAAATACAAAAAATAATACAGCCTTGTTTACGCACCCCTCTTTCAAACGCCATAACTTTTTGCTAGGATAAGGCCGTTGGAAATAGATCTCGTGTTCTTCCCTGGAACAATCAAAACGAGCCCAAACAAAAAATTCAAGGGAATCTCAAAAAACATCTACAGGTCGAGTGGATTGTTTTGTAAAACGAACTATTGGAGAATATATGGACAATAAAGACAGAAAACAACTCAACGATGATGTTGAAAGCGGTCTGTACAAAGCCATGTCTGATCCAAGATATTGGGCGAGGCGAAAATCGAAATGGGACGAATGGGGCTCTCCGGTTGGGCTTTCGCTCGGCTGGGCTATATTCGTCATCTCAAGCGCCCTCACGCTCTACCTTCTGCATCTTGCAGGACTATTATAGAGCGAAAAACTAAAAAGCCGCCCGATAGTGGCGGTTTTTTAGTTGGATATTTAATAAATGTATTATCGAGAAAACAGATTACAGATTGCAGATGACAGATACCAGAGATCAGATGCCAGATGACAGAAACGTATAATGCAAAACGTAGAACGTACAACTACAATAAATTAAAAATCAAATATTAAAAATCAAAATGATAATTAAAAATTAAAAAAGTTTATAGATACCAGATCTCAGATAACAGACATCAGAATCCAGAATAATTCATAATTCTGCATTCTTGTTTGGTGAAGCCATCATTCATAATTGATTAATTGGTAACTTTTTGTTATCTTTTCATCGTCTTTTTACCACGAAAGGTGTGAAGATCGTGAGCGCGAACAGAGGAACGATCGTCTGCGTGTTCGTTGATGATCAGGGAGGGGTGCACGAAATCGAAGTGAGCAAAAGGAGCGACAGTCTCTGCGAACTCGTAGACGATTGCGTTACCGCCGTTAACCAACATCCGTCGTTCAAGGGTTCTGGTCACGCCGAGAGAGAGTGGGAGATCCGCATCCAGATGTGACCTCGTATTGTGACAATCAACTGCAAGGAGAACGCCATGCCAGGGATAGAGATGGGAACGTGGGTGACATGTTGGTACGAAAACAGCAGGGGAGACATCGTAGAAGTACGGTTCA
This sequence comes from candidate division WS2 bacterium ADurb.Bin280, assembly GCA_002071685.1. Lineage (GTDB taxonomy): Bacteria > Patescibacteriota > UBA1384 > UBA1384 > DTJR01 > MWBO01. The sequence goes on from MWBO01000004.1 coordinate 2,166, forward strand.
AGGTCGGGCGCTACACGGATAGCATCTCCGAGCTGAAAGAAAGTGCAAAACAGGCCTGTAGATACGACGCCAGAGAGAAGGGCTGGCAATTCGTGAGTCTGGCGAGTGTCAAGTTCTAGTATCGGTCACGACCGAACGCAACGAAAGGACCAGACCATGCGCCTACTGCTTGAGTTCAAAGTTGGTGGTCATTGGCAAGGCGTAAATTCGTACGACGGACCGGGTCCGGGCTCGATCGCGAACACCGCAAGCGGCGAGGAGGAGGTGCTGGTTTACGAGAGACGGGACGATCGCTACGTCATCATGCGATCGCCGGCCAAAGTGAAGCTCAAGGACGAGCCCGGCCGGGTGATCGACACCGAGGGACTTGAAGTTCTTGCCGAGCTCTCGGTGGGCGAGGAGTTCGAGTTTGATCTCAAGAACGGCCGGATGCCGGCGGCTCTACCTGCCAGATTCCGGTGTGAGGCGTAGAAAGGAGGCGACGACAGAATTGCTAATCACACCAGACCAAGATCGAGTCTGCATCAAAGGGATGTGGTGTGTATGGCGGGGAAGTGAGGAATGCAGTCAGCTATTCCGCGAAGACACGGGTGATCGGCTGGCCAGTGTAGAAGCGTTCAGACATGAAGAAATCGGTCATGCGCGCTATCTCGGCTACTCGATCGAAGGCACGTTCACTCTGGCGCAGTGGAAGAAGAGGATCGTCGACCTGCTCGCCATTCACATGTAGGTTTTCACGGGGACGGCCTTGCGGCCGTCCCCGCAGACGTTTATAATAGCGATTCTCATAAATTCAGCTATGATAAATTTATGATAGACGTAAATGCGATATTTGGAATCATTTCCATTTTACTTATTAGTATCGGATCAATTCCTTATGCACTCGATATCCACAAAAAGAAAATAAAGCCCCACGTTCTTAGTTGGCTGGGGTGGTCTTTCATAACAGCAATTGGAGCAAGCGCAATGATGGCTAGTGGCTCGTCATGGGCAACCTCGATTGTTTGGGGAAATACACTGGTCTGCCTCTTTATAGTCATTTATTCTATTTCAAAGCGAGTTGGGGTATGGTCTACGAGTATTTTCGACTTTGCATTTTTTGGTCTCGGGATGATCGGTCTGATTTTGTGGCAAACTCTAGATGCTCCACTTTTGGCTATTATTTGTGCAATTGTAGCTGACCTATCTTTCGGAATCCCGACAATTACAAAAACATACAATGATCCTAATTCGGAAACAAGGCTTCCTTGGATATTTAATACACTTTCGGGAGTTTTCAGCGTTTTCGCTATTGAAAGTTTTGTTTTTTATGATGCCGCCTATCCCATTTATTTATTGATATATGACCTGACCGTTCTTCTATTTGTTCTGAAAGTTTTTTCAAAGAAAATGAAAATCAGGACTTAAATTAAAGTTAATGCCGCCCCAGCGTCGGGGCGGCAAGATGATGCGAAGACTACTGAGACAGACAACTCCTGACAATGCGGAGGATACGCTTGAGAGAAAGGACAGTTCCCTTCTTTTTTTTCGGTGGGATGATGTAGGCGCCGTCCTCGCTGATGCGCCATCCACACATTCTGGCACTGATGCCCCTTTTGACTCTCACGGCACGCTCGGCTTGAGAGAGCTTCGCGTGGATTTTCTTCATGAAAGACAGATCGGGAGCGATCGATCCGATGGACAGCTTCTCGCACCCCCAGTCGTCGGCTTGAATCAGCACGACAGTTTCCATGCCCTTGTGGCAAAAACCGACCGGAAACGCCCAGAGCTCGGCTTCGACCACACAGAACATGCCACACTCATCAACGTAGGTGTTCGTGACACCGAGGCGAATCTGCTCCTCGTATTCCCGCCCGATAGAGGCGAATTTTCGGACCTTTTCTTTGTCGTTTACGATTCGCCTCCAGTAGCAGACCATCCTGCGAAGGATCCGATCCTCTCTCGGCGTCATTCTCTGTCGTTCTTTTGCGGTCACGTCCTCCCGGTAGCCGTAGTAGCCCTCGATCATGATTCGCAGATCAGATTCGACGGCGTCTGGGCCGACACAGTCGTACATGATGGCGGCTGTACAGATTCTGTCAGCTAGTCTGATGCCCAGTGCGACCGCGAGAGCCGAAGTCGTTTGCGCGCTCATATCTTCTACGGCGAATCGCGAAGGCATCGAACCATACTTCATTGCCCTAATCACTGGGACGATTGGCGGGGTGCTAATCTCAAGGTCTATCTCGTCTAGATCCATCCCCACTATCTGTGAAGTGATGACGAGTTCGTCGTCTGCCGGCACGTCTCCCGGTTCAATGATCCGCACATCAAAAGGCGCCCAAAGCCCTTTTCTCATTTCTTTCACCCGTGTCCAAAGGAATACTTTGCCGAAAATATATTAGTAGAGTCCGAAGACTTCGTCAAATTATGAATAATGGCTTCGCCAAATTATGAATTAAGAATGCAGAATTAAGAGTTAAGAGTTCGCAATCCAAATCAAATAAATACAATTTTCTTTATTGGCAGCTGAAGCTACCTATTTATGTCAAAACCAGAGGGGCCTATTTGCCTGCCCGCAATGCTTTCAGCATAGCTGTGGCAGGCGGGCCTGCCCTGCCGTAGTTAGCTAAATTGCTAACG
>MWBO01000005.1 GCA_002071685.1 candidate division WS2 bacterium ADurb.Bin280
CGCCCCCACCTTTGAAAATAGGTGATCGTCTGGATCCCGCTCTGGCCCTTCCGGTTCCTTTTTGCTTCCATGGCTTTCGGCCACCGCCTCTAACCTCTCCCTTTGTTTTGGCAAATCCTGATTTCCTGGTCGAGTTGTTTTCTTCAATATAAATAACCTGCGAGATTAATTTAAGATTTGGAGTTAAAAATCTATCCGCAACCTTTATCTCGACGGGGCTTTTTGTTTCACCTTTTTGTGTAAATGATTTTATCTTCATTATTTTTCCAGAATTAAGGTATTCATATTTGGACCAGGAATCGGACCTTTTACAAAAATTCGACCTTCGTCTTTCAAAACTCTAAGCACCTCAACATTCTTGACCGTTATTCTTTCGTTACCCATTCTTCCAGCCATTCTCCTACCCTTTATTACTCTCTGGGGGTATGTCGGACCTATGGATCCCGGTCTTCTGTAATTATCGCTTCCATGGGTCTTGGGGCCCGTCGCAAAACCATGTCTTTTAACCGTTCCTGCGAAACCTTTACCCTTTGATGTGGCGACTACTTTGAAAAAGTCACCAATATTAATGTCTTTGGCATCTAACTGCGTTCCTTTTTCCAATGTTTCACCATCAACCCTTTGTTCGATAACTTTTTTTACACCATCAAAATCCTTAAACTGCATTTGAACCGATTTCTTGGACTTCTTGCTTGAAGTTTTTATAAAAATATCGGCACTATACCCATCTTTCTCCGCCGTTCTCTTGCCAGCTAAAATTGTTTTTTCTACTTCAAGAACAGTCACGGGAACGTGCTTTGAGTTTTCGTTGTAAATATGGGTCATCCCCAGTTTTTTTACAAAAATTTTCACCTTTAAACCTCTGCTCGAAATTACGAGAGGAGCCAAACTGACTCATCTCCCGCATTATTCAAGAGCTAACTTATTAATTTTCCTTGCAAGCTAGCCACATCACCCCGTCCCTCTTCAAGACGGGGCTGATTTGACTATCTTACTACGTCTTTATTTCAATGTCAACGCCGGCCGGAAGCTCCAAATTCATCAAAAGATCTATTGTTCTGTTGTTTATAGATAGTACATCCAGAATTCTTTTGTGCATTCTAACCTCGAATTGATCCCTGCTGTCCTTGTGCACAAACGTGCTTTTGAGAACAGTTGTTTTCTTTATCTCGGTTGGAAGTGGAATCGGACCAACAACATTTGCGCCCGATTTCTCAACGGTCTCAATTATGTGATTGACCGCTTTATCAAGAATCCTATAATCGTACCCCCTAATTTTGATCCTGATTTTCTGCTTTCCTTCTTCTTTTGGCATTTGGAGATTTTATTATTTTACTTGACAATCTTGGTCACAACACCAGCACCGACAGTGTGGCCGCCCTCTCTAATAGCGAACTTCATCTTCTCTTCCATTGCAACCGGAACTATCAACTTCACTTTGATATTGACGGTGTCTCCGGGCATGACCATTTCTGCACCGGAAAGAATTTCCTCTACTTCACCAGTAACATCAGTTGTTCTGACATAAAACTGGGGTTTGTATCCCTTTGTAAAGGCGCTGTGTCTTCCACCCTCGTCCTTGGAAAGAATATACGCCTCTGCTTCAAATTCAGTGTGAGGGGTAACAGAGCCGGGCTTTGAAAGAACTTGACCTCTTTCGATATCTTCTCTTTCAATACCTCTTAACAGTATGCCTACGTTGTCGCCAGCTTGTCCTTCATCAAGGGTTTTCCTGAACATTTCAACACCGGTAACAACAACTTTTTTGGTAGGTCTGATACCGACAATTTCAATCTCTTCATTGACTTTGACGATACCTCTCTCAATTCTACCCGTAGCAACAGTTCCTCTTCCCTTAATCGAAAATACGTCTTCAACGGGAAGCAAAAATGGCTGGTCAACAGGTCTTGCTGGTTCTGGAACATATTCATCGAGAGCCTTAACTAGATCCATTATAGCTTGCTCTGCTTCAGCATCTCCCTCAAGTGCTTTAAGAGCCGATCCCCTGACAATTGGTGTTTCATCCCCAGGGTAGTTGTATTTCTTCAGAAGATCTCTGATTTCAATTTCAACTAAATCAAGAAGTTCTTTGTCAGCAACCTGATCTACTTTGTTTAAGAAAACTACGATACTGGGAACGCCTACTTGGCCCGCCAACAAAATGTGCTCTCTTGTTTGAGGCATTGGACCGTCAGCCGCAGATACAACCAAGATCGCTGCATCCATCTGAGCTGCACCGGTGATCATGTTTTTGACATAGTCGGCGTGTCCTGGACAGTCAACGTGAGCGTAGTGCCTCTTGTCAGACTCATACTCCTGATGAGATGTCGCAATTGTAATTCCGCGCTCTCTCTCTTCTGGAGCATTGTCAATGTCTTCAAATTTTTTTGCCTGCGCCAATCCCTTTTTCGATAAAACGTGGGTAATTGCCGCCGTAAGGGTTGTTTTGCCGTGGTCAACGTGGCCAATTGTACCAACATTGACGTGCGGCTTGCTTCTTTCGAATTTCTCTGCCATCTCGCGTCTCCTTTTTATTATTATTTTTACAACACACAAAAAATGCGCTTTGGTATAATATACCCTATTTTGCTTGAAATGTCAATAATTTTACACCTTGACACTATCCGTTAACTTATCAGCGATTTGCTTGGGAACAATTTCATATTTCTCAAACTCCATTGTATAACTGGCTCTTCCTTGAGTAATTGATCTTAACGCTGTAGCGTATCCAAACATTTCCCCAAGTGGAACTGATGCCGGAATAGCTTTGGCCGTTCCCCGATCTTCGACCGTCCCAATTTGCGCTCTTTTCGAGTTAAGATCTCCCAAGACGTCACCCATGAATTCTTCGGGGGTAACAACTTCTACCTTCATAATTGGCTCCAGTATAACAGGTTGGGAATTTTTTACCGCCTCTTGGATTGCCATTGAACCGGCAATTTGAAAGGCCATTTCCGAAGAGTCAACATCGTGATAAGAACCATCTACAAGAGTTGTCTGTACGTCAACAACCGGATAACCTGCAATAATTCCTTTGTCCAAAGCGTCACTAATACCTTTTTGTGCTGCTGGAACAAATTCTTTGGGGATAGCTCCGCCAAATATTTTATTAATAAATTCGTTACCTTCTCCTCTTTCCCTGGGCGTAACTTCAATAACGACGTGCCCATACTGTCCTCGGCCACCAGATTGTCTGACAAATTTTCCCTCTGCACGATTTGGCTTGGTAATGGCCTCTCTATAGGCAACGCGAGGAGCTCCGACATTGGCCTCCACCTTAAACTCTCGCTTCATTCTATCCACGATTATCTCAAGATGTAGTTCTCCCATTCCAGCTATCAACGTTTGACCAGATTCGCTATCTGTTTTTATCCTAAATGTCGGATCTTCTTCGGCAAGCTTTGCTAGTGCCAGGCCCATTTTTGCCTGATCAGCTTTTGTCTTTGGCTCGATTGCAATTTCAATAACCGGTTGAGGAAAGACGATAGATTCAAGATGAACCTGCCTTGATTGGTCACAAAGAGAGTCTCCTGTAGTTGTCTGCTTGAGACCGACGATAGCAGCAATTTCTCCCGAAAAAACTTCTTGCACTTCTTCTCTGTGGTTTGCATGCATACGCAATATTCTACCGACCCTCTCCTTTTCGCCCGAAGTTGTGTTAACTATGTATGATCCGGAATTTAAGACACCGGAATAAACCCGTATGTACGTCAAACGCCCTACAAATGGATCCGAGGCAACCTTGAAGGCAAGGGCGCAAAAAGGATCTTCGTCTTTTGTCTCAATCACCACTTCATTGTCAGTTTTAACTTCTGTAGCTTTGACGGGTGGAACGTCGAGTGGGCTAGGTAAATAGTCAACTACGGCATCAAGCAACAATTGCACACCCTTATTCTTCAACGCAGTTCCACAAGTAACCGGAACAATGGCTCCGGAAATGGTCGCCTTACGAAGACCTTCTCTTGTCTCTTCCTCCGTCAGATCCGATGTTTCAAAATATTTATTTAAGAGTACTTCGTCATTTTCGGCGATTTTTTCAATTAGCTTAGATCGCCATGACGCAGCCCGCTCCTTCATATCTTCGGGAATATCCGTGATCTCAATTTCCTTTCCCAAATCATCCTTATAAATAACTGCTTTTTGGCTCACCAAATCAACTAGACCGGAAAACTTATCTTCGCTTCCAATTGGAAGCTGTATCGGAATAGCGTGACTTCCCAAGCGATCAAGGATTGATTGGTAAGACTTATAAAAATCTCCACCAGTTCTATCAAGTTTGTTTATAAAGCAAATTCTTGGAACGCTGTATTTATCCGCTTGACGCCAAACCGTCTCACTCTGTGGCTCAACGCCCGCAACACCGTCAAAGACAACAACGCCCCCGTCAAGAACTCTCAGAGAACGCTCAACCTCAACAGTAAAGTCAACGTGACCCGGTGTATCGATAATATTGATCCTGACACTTTTCGAATCATCATTTCTAGGAGACCAAAAACAAGTAGTCGCGGCTGAAGTAATTGTAATGCCTCGTTCTCTTTCCTGCTCCATCCAGTCCATCTCCGCCTCACCCTGATGCACTTCTCCAATTTTGTGTTTTTTGCCGGTATAAAACAAAACCCTTTCGGTTACAGTCGTTTTACCCGCATCGATGTGGGCTATAATACCAATGTTCCTGGTTCTTTCCAGAGTGTACTCCCTTGCCATAATAAGCTTCTCCTTAGTCTTTTTGTATATTTATCTTACGCGGGCAAAGTGAGCAAATGCCTTATTTGCCTCCGCCATTTTATGGGTATCGGTTCTTTTTTTCATAGCTACACCAACACCTGCGAAAATGTCCTTGTATTCCATAGCCAGTTTTTCGGCCATTTTCTTACCCTGCTTCGACCTTGCTCCCTCAATTATCCATCTCATAGCGAGAGAAGTTCTTCTTGGCTCTTTGACTTCCATAGGGATCTGATAGTTGGCTCCGCCTATTCTGCGAGATCTAACCTCAACAGCCGGTGCTACAGCCGATATTACATAATTGAATATCTCAAGTGGCTCTTTTTTCAGATCTTTTGAGGCCATTTCCAGCGAAGAGTAAACAATCTTTTTTGCTACTTGCTTTTTTCCACCCTTCATAACATAATTGATGAACTTTTCGACGGTTGTCGAAGCAAATTGCTCATCGGGTGCTAAAATCCTTTTTTTTCTATCTACAGTACCTCTCATATATTATTCCTTTGCTGATTTTGCTCCATATTTACTTCTTGATTGCTTTCTATTTTCGACTGCCAATGTGTCAAGCTTGCCCCTGACAATGTGATATCGCACACCAGGCAAGTCCTTAACCCTACCTCCGCGGACCAAAACAACCGAGTGTTCCTGGAGATTATGGCCGATTCCCGGAATATAAGCAGTTACCTCTTGCCCATTGCTCAATCGCACCTTGGCAATCTTTCGCAAAGCAGAGTTTGGTTTTTTCGGTGTCATTGTCGTTACCTTGGTACACACTCCTCGTTTAAAAGGATTGGATTGGCTGATAATCTCCGGCTTGTTCTTGAGGAAATTAAAGTTCTTCGCCAAAGCTGGAGATTTACTCTTCTTAGTTGACACCTGTCTTTTTTTTCTTATCAGTTGATTTATTGTCGGCATTATTTCTTCCCAAATTTACCTTTTTTGAATCCCGTACCTGCAGGAATCAGTTTACCAATAATTACGTTCTCTTTCAACCCTTTGAGATCGTCTTTATCACCTCTGATGGCGGCAGATATCAAAACTCCTGTTGTTTCTTGGAACGAAGCAGCAGACAAGAAACTGTCCGTCTTCAAAGCCACTCGGGTGATTCCCATAACAATTGGCTCGCAAATCAGGCCGGTCTTCTTGATGTTCTTATTGCTTTTTTCCAGCGCCTCAAGTTCGGCTCTATCTATAATTTGCCCTGGAACAAAGTCAGTCTCGCCCTCTTCAACAACCCTTAGTTTGGATAGCATTTGCCCGATAATGACCTCTAAGTGCTTATCATTGATCGTCTGACCCTGCGATAAGTAGATTGCTTTTGTTTCCTTGATGATGTATTTAACGGTTTCATCCTTACCCCTCAATTTAAGAGATGTGGATAAGTTGAGATGCCCTTCGGACAAAATTTGTCCCATTTTGACCTTTTCACCATTTTTCACCTTCAACGTCATGGCACCCGGGACTTCGTATGTAATGGCCATTTTGTCTTTTGCAACAATTATCACCTTGCCCTTTTTGACCTCAGCCACTCCCGCTATTGATGACCTAATAGCTTTTTTCTCTTTGCAGGTTGCTATCGCCCGCTTCTCCTTGACTTCTTCGCCGTCCTTGATAACAACTTCATAATCTGAAGGTATTTCGAGCTCTTCCTTCTGTGGCTCATCAGATTCAATATCTATGAAAACTCTGTCATCCTTTTCTTTAATCCTGACAATTCCGTCTATTTCGCTTATCGGCGCTTCGTATCTGGGTTTTCTAGCCTCAAATAGTTCTTCGACACGAGGAAGACCGGATGTTATGTCCTCTCCCGTAACTCCTCCGAGGTGGAAGGTTTTCATCGTCAACTGCGTCCCCGGTTCACCGATCGCCTGTGCAGCAATAATACCCACCGCTACACCCAGATCGACTAGCCGACCGGAACCAAGGTCACGTCCGTAGCATTTGCTACAAGTACCATTCTTGGCCTCGCAAGTAATTGTTGAACGAACGAAAATCGAGGGTATTTGAGATTTTTCGATTGAGAGAGCAATTTCTTTGGTTATTTCATCCCCTGATTTCACTAATAGCTTTGCTCCGTCTTTTACATCGTTCAGAGCCACTCTTCCTTCAAGTCTTTCCGAGAATTTTTCACCAAATTCGGCTGATTCTTCCCTTATGACCTCTATACCGTTTGCCGTCTTGCAGTCCTCAATTGTAATAATGACATCTTGAGCTACATCAACCAGTCTTCTAGTTAAATAACCGGAGTCAGACGTTCTCAGGGCCGAGTCAGACCTACCCTTTCTGGATCCGTGCGAAGAAATGAAGTATTCAAACACAGACAGTCCCTCTCTGTAGTTGGAAATTATCGGAATCTCGATAATTTGACCAGCCGGGTTTACCACCAGACCTTTCATACCGGACATCTGAGTAAGCTGTGCAACAGAACCTCTTGTTCCGGATTTTACATATTCATAAACCGGATTATTGTCCTTGAATCCTTCAATCATTTTCTTTTCGATCTCGTTTCTTGTTTGATTCCAATAATCAATGATTTGAGCACTTTTTTCTTCAGGCGTGATGAGACCTCTTTTCAACTGAACATCAATCTCTTCCACCTTCTTTTCGGTGCTTTCAACGATCGCTGGCTTCTCATCAGGCACGCAGATGTCATCCATTCCGATTGATAAGCCCGAAATTGTTGAATATTCGAACCCGAGTGTTTTGATTTTATCAAGGGTTTCTGCAGTCACCTCGTTACCAAACTTTTTGAATATTTCAGCAACAATTCTCTTCATGACCTTACCGTCAATATTGAGATTTATGAATTGAATTTCTTCCGGCAAGATGTTGTTGAAGAGAATTCTTCCAACACATGTTTCTATTATCTTGCCATCACCCTTGTCTATGACTTCTCCGTCACTTTCTTTTACATCATCATCAAGCTTTACTCTGATCTTTTGTTTTATGCTGATAGATTTTGTCTGCCAAGCCATAATTGCCTCGTTCTTTGAGGTAAAGGACTTGACACCCTCACCCTGCTCTTCCAGCTTGGTTATGTAGTAACTTCCGAGTACCATTTCAAATCTAGGAGTGACTATGGGTTCTCCTGAGGCAGGTTTAAGTAAGTTTTTTGAAGAAAGCATAATGTCACGTGCCTCCGCATAAGCATTTTTGCTCAAAGGAACGTGAACAGCCATCTGGTCTCCGTCAAAGTCGGCGTTAAATGCTTGACATACCAACGGATGTATCTGAATAGCTTTACCTTCTATTAAAACCGGCTGAAACGCTTGGATACCAAGTCTGTGCAACGTCGGGGCGCGGTTTAGCATTACGTAATGTTTTGATGTAATCTCTTCCAGAATATCCCAGACAACACTTTCTCTTCTTTCGATCATTCTTGTAGCGTTTTTGACGTTGTAGACATGGCCCTGCTCAATCAATTTGGCAATTACAAAAGTCTTGAATAATTCAAGAGCCATAACCTTTGGAATCCCACACTGATGAAGCTTAAGATTCGGTCCGACTACAATTACGCTTCTACCGGAATAATCAACTCTTTTTCCAAGAAGATTCTGTCTAAATCTTCCTTGCTTTCCTCGCAAAATATCCGAAAGCGATCTAAGCTTTCTTTGAGTGCTTGAAACAGCTGCCTTACCTCTTCTGGCACTATTATCGATGAGAGCGTCAACAGCCTCTTGAAGCATTCTTTTTTCATTCCTGCAAATTACCTCTGGGGCTCCGGCAGTAATGAGTTTCTTTAGTCTGTTGTTTCTATTTAGAACTCTTCGATACAAATCATTTAAATCCGAGGCGGCGAACCTTCCGCCGTCAAGCTGAACCATCGGACGCAAATCTGGCGGAATGACAGGTATTCTTTTGAGAATCAAATATTCTGGCTTGATATTGGCGAGCTTTAGATCCTTAAATGTTTTCAATCTTTTGAGGATTTTTTTCCTGTTTGAGACAACCTGGCTTGTAGAGTTTTGTGACAGATTCTCAATTTCTTTGTCGACATCGACGCCCTCAAGCAATCGCAAAATTGCTTCCGCACCAATTCCGACATCAACAATTTGTCCATACTTTAATGATATGTTGTTAAACTCGTTTTCGCTTAAAACTTTTCTTTCACTAAGACTGGTTATCTCTTGTTTTGCTTGCTTAAAGACGGCTTCGAGCTTTGCAAGAGCCATCGGGTTATTCTTAACTTCACCAGACTTCTTGGCGTGTTCATATTCTTCTTGAAGCTGACTTAGGGCCTCTTGTTTCAATTCTTCATTTACCGAAATTACTACATAGGAAGCAAAATAAGATACAGATTCAATATCGCTTACGGACATGTCCAGGATACTCCCGATCACACCGCCACCACCTCTTAAATACCAAACGTGGATAACGGGAACCACTAGATCGATGTGTCCCATTCGCTCTCTTCTTACAGAACTTCTGGTAACCTCTACTCCGCATCTATCGCAAATTACACCTTTGTAGCGAATCTTCTTGTACTTACCGCAATAGCATTCCCAGTCCTTAACAGGACCAAAGACACGCTCGTCAAACAAGCCATCTCTTTCTGGTTTTTGCGTTCTGTAGTTGATTGTTTCGGGTTTTGTGATTTCTCCAAATGACCACTTGAGTATCTCTTCCGGGCTGGCTACGGAAATTTTTATCGCATCAAATTCCTTACCCATCATTTCTTTTTCTGCCGATCTTTCTTTTTGTTTGATCATTTTATTTTCCATTTTCCTCCCCGTCTATTTCTTCTTCGACCGGCGGATTTTCCTCTTGATTCGCAAAAATCTCCGTTAGTTTCTTGTCCTCCTCGACTTCCTCCGAAGGCGCCTCGTCTTTAGTCGCCTCCTTTTTTGCAGTTTTCTCCTCCGACTTGACCGGACTGTCTTTCATCGGATCATCCTCTACTCTTCCCAAACTATCCAGCATCTCTACGTCAAGACCAAGACTCTGTAGCTCGCGAACAAGCACATTAAATGATGCAGGTACAGATGGTTTTTCGATTTCTTCATTTCTAATAATTGCTTCATATGTTTTCGCTCTACCAATTACATCATCAGATTTGATCGTCAGCATTTCTTGGAGTGTGTGTGCAGCGCCATATGCCTCAAGGGCCCAGACTTCCATCTCCCCAAACCTTTGTCCACCAAACTGCGCCTTTCCTCCGAGTGGCTGTTGCGTCACCATTGAGTAGGGTCCGATTGATCTGGCGTGCATTTTATCATCAACTAAGTGGGCCAATTTGAGGATGTAAATGTTTCCGACGGTTATGGGATTATCAAACATCTCTCCGGTTCTTCCATCGTAGAGATGCATTTTACCGTCCTCGTTGAACCCGGCTTTTTTCAATTCGCTTTTTATCTTTGAAATCGGAACACCGTTGAATATAGGTGTGGCAACCTTGTAGTTGAGTTTTCCAGCGGCGAGTCCAAGATGGGTTTCAAGTATTTGACCCAAGTTCATTCTCGACACAACACCCAGGGGGTTCAAAATGATATCGACAGGAGTTCCGTCCGGCAAATAGGGCATGTCCTCTTCGGGCAAAATCATAGAAATAACACCCTTGTTTCCGTGCCTTCCGGCGAGCTTATCACCGACCGATATTTTTCTAAGTTGTGCAACCGAGACTTCAACCATCTGGCTGACACCTTCTTGCAACTCGTCCCCTGCGTCTTTGGAGAAGATTTTTACTTCAATTACTTTGCCTTTTTCTCCATGTGGTAATCTGAGAGAAGAATCTTTTACTTCTTTAGCTTTCTCACCAAATATTGCTCGAAGAAGTTTTTCCTCTACAGTTAGCTCAGTCTCTCCCTTTGGTGAAATTTTTCCGACCAAAATGTCTCCGGCTTCAACCTCGGCTCCGAGTCTGATAACTCCGTTTTCATCAAGATTTGCTAAGGCCTCTTCACCAACATTGGGAATGTCTCTGGTTATTAATTCCGGCCCAAGTTTTGTGTCTCTTATTTCAATAACATATTTCTCGATATGTATGGACGTAAGAGCGTCTTCTTTTACCAGTTTTTCAGAGATTACAATTGCGTCTTCATAGTTACCGCCCCTAAAACTCATAAAGGCTACGAGTAGGTTTCTGCCAAGAGCTAATTCACCGTTTTCGGTCGCCGGTCCATCGGCCAATACGTCTCCTTTTTTCACCTTCTGTCCAGATTCAACTGTAATTTTTTGATTTATACAGGTTGCTTGGTTTGACCTAGTAAATTTATTAAGGAGATATTTTTTTGTTTTTGAAGCTCCGCCTTTAAGGAGGAGAGTAGTACCTTCTGCCTTTTCTACAACACCGTCAAAATCGGCACAAATCACATGTCCCGAGGCCTTTGCCGCGTCTTCCTCCATTCCCGTTCCAACGATCGGCGATTGAGGCGCTACCAAAGGAACTGCTTGTCTCTGCATGTTTGATCCCATGTTTGCCCTTACCGCATCGTCGTGTTCAATAAAGGGAATCAATGCGGTTGTAATGGAGGCAATTTGCTTGGGGGAAACGTCCATGTATTGAATGGTTGAAACATTTTCAATCGATGGTTGGCCGTTTTTTCTGACCGGAACTCTCTTTCCGAGGATAAAACCCTTGTCGTCAACTTTAGTAGAAGCCGGTGCGATAACGGTTTTTTCCTCCTCCGAGGCATCGAGTCTAACCATCTTATTGGTCACCCTAGATTTACCGTCTTTGTTTTCTACAATTAAATAAGGTGTTTCGATAAAACCATACTCGTTGACACATCCATAGCTTGCAAGATAAGCAACGAGACCAATGTTGGGACCTTCCGGAGTTTCAATCGGACAAATTCTACCATAGTGGGATTGGTGAACGTCCCTTACTTCAAAACCCGCTCTTTCCCTTGAAAGTCCACCGGGACCCGTCGCGGAAAGTGTTCTTTTGTGCTCCAATTCGGCCAGAGGATTCGTCTGATTCATAAATTGAGACATCTGCGAGGATGCAAAAAATTCTTGCAAAACAGCGGCGATCGGTCGAGAGTTGACTAATTGAGATGGTGTAGCATTTTCTACTTCAACCACACTCATTCTGTCTTTTATAATTCTCTCCATCCTCAAAAAACCGACTCTGAGTCTCGACTGCACCAGTTCGCCCACAGACCTCACCCTTCTATTTTTGAGATGGTCTATGTCATCCGGTTGAGCAGTTGGATCATTATTGAGGCGAATGACCTCTTTGATAATTTCGACAAAATCATCAAGGCGCAATATTCTACCGGCTACGTTTTCTTTTACGTCAAGACCAAGTCTTTTGTTTAATTTGTATCGGCCAACCCTCCCAAGATCGTATCTTTTTGGGTTGAAAAATAGGGATTCGATGAAAACTTTGGCTGCCTCTGCGGTTACCATGTCACCGGGCCTAATTCTTTTGTAAACTTCGATGAGGGCGCTTTGCTGATCCTTGGAAGGATCCTTCGACAGAGTTGTTTCGATAAACTTCAGATCGATATTGTCATCAACTCCGGCAAAAGCATCAAGAATTTTTTTGTCCGATTCCATTCCCAGGGCGCGCAAAAAAGTGGTAATAGGAATTTTCCTCTTTCTGTCAACCTTAACAGAAAGAACGCCTTTGTTTGATGTTTCAATTTCAAGCCAGGCGCCTCTATTGGGAATTAATTTTGCACCGAAGAATTTCTTTCCTGCAAATTCATCTGCGACAAAAATAACGCCATAGGATCGAACAATCTGTGAAACAACTACTCTTTCTATTCCGTTTATAATAAAGGTTCCCCTGTCAGTCATAACCGGAAAATCACCCAAAAAGACTTTAGCGGTTTTCTCCTTTTTGGTAATCTTGTTATGAAGGATGACCTCACAAGATAAAGTTGCTTTGTAGGTGAGATTTCTATCTCTGGCAGTAACTTCGTCTACCTTCGGAGCTCCAAGCTCATACTTTCCAAATTCCAGCGTTAAAGCCGATCCGGTAAAATCGTCAACCGGACTTATTTCATTTAGCAACTCTCTGATCCCCTCCTCAAAAAGCCAGTCATACGACTCCTTTTGGATCTGGATCAAATCGGGTAATTCCACCCTCACACCGTCTTTTTCAAAAAATACTCTTTCTCTAGAGATAGTTTTCTCCGCCGTCTTTTTGGGCATAATCGCGCTCCGTAATTAGTTTGCCTGCCGAACTTGATACAAAACACAAAAATTCCTTTGTTTTACAAAAGAATAAAACCTGACGCTCACTTGCTGGGTGTCTTCTTCACCAAAAAAAACTTTTTAGTTAATCCACTACTTATCTGTTATAGATATTATATAATTTTCATCAGACTTTGTCAACACTTGTGAAAAAATCTTTTTCTACAGCCACGAGATCACCCGGTAACATATTGTTTAATTTCGCTTCCGCTATTCTAATCCTTTTCAAAGCGACAACCTCAAGACCTGCTTTGGAGAACATTCTTCTTATCTGCCTGTTTCTTCCCTCTTTGAGAATGATATTAAAAATTAATCTTGATCCGCGCTTAGCCATTACTTTGATTTTTGCCTTCTTGGTTTTGTATCCATCAAGCAAACAACCACATTTAAAAAAGCGAAGCAGTCTTTCCAGACATTCACTTTCGCTTTCATCCTTGGATATCACGCAACCCTCCACAATGTACTCCTTTTCATGGCCACCGAGGGGGTGCTGATATTCTTGGCAAAAATCTCCATCGTTGGTCATAATAACCAATCCTTCAGACTCTTTATCAAGCCTTCCCACTATTGAAAGATTCTGCAACCTCTCGTCCAGATCAATAATTTTTTTGCGGGCGTGGTCATCGGCATTAGTGCAAACATACCCGACCGGCTTATAAACTAAAAAGTATTTAAAAAATAAATCTGGTCTTATTGGTTTTTGGTCAACACAAACGACGTCCTTGTCTGAAATTTTAGTAGATAAGTCCGTCGTTACCTTACCATTTACACTTACTTTGCCCGAAAGCACAATTTGCTCGACGCCCCTTCTACTTCCAAGGCCACAAGTTGCCAGATATTTATTTATTCTCATTTAAAAAAATGTTTTGCCCAACTGCCGATAAGCCGAGTTTTGTTTATGTAGTTATTTATCTAAGCGTCAAGATCCGTAAATTGCCAAACGGAATCAATTTGTGCAATTTGGAGGACGGCGCACCTTTTCAGGTTTGCAATCCGCTCATTGCATTGCAATTTAAGACCCACTTGACTTGCACCAGATAGGGTTTTCACAGACGCAGATTACTCTGCGAAAGCGTGCGCTCTTACCGTCTTTCATCAAAGCTATTCACGGCAAGCCGTTAAAATAGTTTGCGAAAGATCCCTTTTGGGGACACGTTTTCAACCTTGCCTCCGCAAAGCGGTTGGGCGGTATATTTTCTGTTGCACTATTCCCTTGCCTCACAACAGCCCACTTAAGTCGACAAGCGACATCGCGGGTATCCTAATTCCAAGGTGCTCGGACTTTCCTCCCGGCTCCGCTTTTTGCCTGTTTGTAATTTAAAACAGAAAAAAAGCGGAGCCGGGCAACTACTTCAAGCAGTTGGGCGATGAAAGCATAGCACAATTTAGATATTTAATCAAGATCTATAAAGGCGCCGGTCACTGAATTTTTATCGGATTTTAGTTCTCTCGGCGAACCGCAGGCGATCACTCGACCACCCATCATTCCACCAGAAGGGCCCATGTCGATAACGTAATCACTATCTGAAATCACATCAATATTGTGTTCAATCACGACCACGCTATTCCCTCTCGAGACAAGTTCTTTGAGAATCATCAAAAGCTTCCTGATGTCGTCAAAATGCAAGCCCGTCGTCGGTTCATCAAGAATATAAATTGCGTTTCCGCTAGAATTTCTGGAGAGTTCGGCGGCCAACTTGATTCTTTGGGCTTCACCTCCGGACAATGAAGTAGCGCTTTGACCCAGAGCCAGA
>MWBO01000006.1 GCA_002071685.1 candidate division WS2 bacterium ADurb.Bin280
TTTCAACATTCCCAAGCCGGACATGGTTGTTTATCTTTATGCTCCATATCAAATTTCTCAAAATCTGGTGGATAAAAAATCCAAGAGGTCGTACACGGATAAAAAGCGAGACATTCATGAGAGAAATGCAAAGTTTTTATCTGAAGTTGAACGCGAATATTTGAATTTGGCAAAAAACAATCCCGAGTGGCGAACGATCGTTTGCACGGAGGGGGATAAGCTTCTGTCTGTGCAGGAGATTAGCGAAAAAATCTTTTCAGTGATTGAGGGTAATCAAAAAAGCTCGCCAAAAAAAGTAGTCTCAAGCGCTAGACTGTTTTAAAATGCTCGCTTGCTTGTGGCAAAGTATCAAAATCACATCAACATCTCCAACCATCCAAAAGTTCTCTTGAACGTTCCAACTATTATAGTAAAGAGAGATTTCTTTGATTCCCCCGGGACAATGGTATTATCCGATGAGCAGGTCTCGTTGGCTCCCTTGTCTTTTGAGCAGACGCGCAGATGGTAGGGGCTTGAATCACTAAGCCCTGACACTACTACGAGGTGGGAGTTGGTCATAGCCGCATCTTCGGTAGTTTTGCTTTCATACTGATCACCTGTTATTCCTTCTCCGTATTCCACTCTTGAGGTGGCTGGTTCGTCGGTTCTCCAGCTGACAAGAACCTGTGACTCGTCTTGTCTGCCACTGGCAACATTTGAGGTTTCTACTACTATGTCATAAATGCTTGGCGCTCTGGTATCAATTGGTGTGGTAAAGCTATTGGTATCGGACTGAGCTTGATTACCAAATTGATCTCTTCCCTTTGCTACTATGCTATAGACAGATGAGTCAGCCAGATTATCAACTAGCAATTCATGATCGGTTGATAAAGCGGCATCGCTTCTTGAGAGAGTACCTGATGGAGCTGTGAAGACTACTTCACTGCTTGTTGGAACATTTGTCTTCCAGACTACTTTGACCGTTGTGGTAGCGGCTTGAACACTCTCAAAGCGTAGGTTCTCTACTTTTGGCATGGGGAGGGTGTCGAAGGTAAAATCAGCTCCAATGTCTAGGGTATTTCCGTCGACGTCTTCTCCGATAATGGTGTAGTGGTAAGTTGAAGAATGATCGAGATCATTAAGGGCAATGATGTGATTAGTGGTTTGCGACCCGGAAGTTTCGCTTACTATATTTCCGTATGCACTGGTTTTGCCGTAGTGGACTTCGCTGTAGGTCGAAGAATTTGTAGTATAGCTGACGATCGCAGAGTTCAAGGTAATGTTGGTTGCCTTAACGTCCATTACCTTTGGTCTTTCACCTGTTGTAAATGAAAGAGTTTCGCTTTCCCCTCTGTTGCCATCCTCATCAACCCAAACTGCTTGGTAATAGTAAGTAGTCTCCGGATTGAGCCCCTCGAGTTGCACGCTGTGATTCAGGGTGGAATCGAGCTTTCCCACAGTTTTGCCGTTATTTTCTTCGCCCAGTGAATTTGCATTTAATCCATATTCTACAAAACTGGAAGATTCCCTGTCTGTTCTCCAGCTTATTGTCGAGGTAAAGACTTTTGTTTGTGTTACCGGCTCCTCTGTCAGGACAGGGGCTGAGGTGTATCGGCCGGTTGGGGTGATGGAGACGGTTGTCGAAGCTGAGCTGTACTGCCCGGCATTGTCCTTGGCCTTGACTTGATAGTAGTAGAGTCTTGATTGTAGATCGGTATCGGCATAGGTGGTCCCCGAGGTTGTGCCTGCTAGAGTGAAGCTAGTATCATCGGTTGATCTGTAGATCTCATATCCGGCAAAACCGGTACCTTGATCTTGGGGGGCGGTCCATTTGAGAGTGGTGGCATATTCTTGAGTATCTCTGTTTGATATATCAAAAGCGGATAAGCCACTTGGAATCCCCGGAGCGCTGGTATTGGCTGTAAATACCACCTTGGCACAACCATCGACATCGGTATTGCCGGAGATGTTGTTGCAGGAAGCAAAGTCGTAGTTGCCGGCTTCGTCTTTGGCCACGATGTAGAAAGTGTTCTCTCCCTGCTGTGTAGCAAAAGGTCCTGAATCAAGGGAGTTATCTTGAGTGTAGGAAGTGTTAGAGAGAGTGGGGAAAGCGTTTATAGAATAATAGTAGCCATCTATTGATCCATTGTAGCTGGAGGGCTCTTGCCATGAAAAAGAGAAAGAGTTGTTTTCCGATGAGATCGGATCAACGCTGAGGTTTCGCGGTGCTGTGGGAGCTGAGGCATTGTAGTAGAAGTTTGTCTGTACCGGTGTTTGATCGAAGTTACCGGCATTATCTATCGCTCGAAGATAGAAGATGTTGACTCCGGTCTCTCCTTGATCATCGATAGTGACAGAGCCTGTGGAGATGGTATCAGACCACGCTGTGCCGTTGATCTTGTATTGATATCCTGCAAGCAGTGAACCACCGCTGTCTTGAGCCATACTGGCTCCGGTGGTTGGCCAAGAGAAGGTGAAGGAATTGGTTCTTGAATATCCCGAAGGAGAGGATGAGACGTAAAGAGGAGAGGTGGGATCGGTGCCTTCATACTTGTAGATAAATAGCGGCTCATCGGGATTTTGCGGATCCAGATTGACGTGCTTGATATTGCCGGCTACATCCTTGGTTTCGATAAATAGATAATAAGTACCGACAGAGGAAAATGAAGGGCTATAGGTCCTAGTGCTTTGGTAAGTGCCGGCGGTTGTCGGATCGGCGCTTAACGATTGTCCAAAGTAAACATAGTAACCATCTATTCCCGAAACATTCTCTCCCTCTCCGGCATTGTCATTTGGCTCATCCCAAGTGAAGTAGGGAGTGGTGCTGTTGTACCAATTATTGCTGGTGATGTCTTCTCCGCCTTGTTCGTACTTGGCTTGAGAAATAGATGAGACATTATCGGGTGCTACCGTATCCCAGACGTGGGTGATTTCAATCAAGTCTAGTTTTGGTACTTGCGAGCCATCTGAGACAAGATAAGCTCTCCAGAGAAAATACCTCGGAGATGATCCTGCTTCAAAAGATGAGATTGCCGAGTTTATCTCACTGGCAGTACTGCTTTCTGCGACACCGGAAGAAGTCAGTGTCCATGTTCCACCGGTGTACCAATACCACGAAACACCATCATCTGGGGATATTTGATACTTGATACTTCCGCTTGATCCCTCTCCCAGCGTTTCAGCGAAAGCCGACAAAGTAGTATAACCCTGCGAGTTCACTGGTGTGATGGTGGGGGAGGAGGTGGAGATGAATGCACTTTCGCTTCCGAAAGTACAGAACTCATTTTTTTCGGATTTATAAGAAGCGGCGACCCATGCAGCCGATCTGGCCGACTGTGAAATTCGTGCTTCATCGACTGATCCATTGAATGCGTAGTTCGGGAAATAATCCATTCCCGTATTGTTTTGATATGAACCAATGAAGAAATAATCGCTAGTATTAAAATTTGATGATACTCCTGCAGAGATTGCTACTTGACTATTGAATGCTCCGTCGATGTATAGCTTTAGATATGCATCTCGGTCGATTACCATCGTCGCCTTGTGCCACTGGCTATCGCGCATTGAATTTGAGGCGTAGGTAATTTTGTTTCCGTCGGGGCCTTGATGAAAAGCATAGAGATTATTATTTTCGTAGAGCAAGGACCATCTTCCTATCAAATCTCTCGCGCTGGATTTTCCGATGATGCCCCCGTGAGTAATCAGGCCGTTTGTCTTGAACCAAACGTCCGCTGTAAGATCTCCTGTCCCGAGGTCATAATTGTCTCCATAGCTAATGTAGTCGTTTGCTCCGTCAAATTCCAATGCGTTTGAGCTAACTCCGGCAACTGAGTCATCTACGGTCATGCCGCCAGCTGAGGTTCCGTTTACATTTTGCGATGTACTATCGGAAATTTGAGGTGCCGCAGAAGCAGGATTTTCCTGTAGGTGCCAGACGCCTTTGTAATTTGCATTCCACGTCCCTTCTACATCTTGACCGTCCTCGGCAATGGAGTTGCCGTAATAAAGGTAAATATAATCTTGATTTGAATTTTGGTCTATCTGCGAGACCTTGACCCAAACAAAAGAATCACCCGACTCATTCCACTGTTCTATTTCAAAACTCAGGCTTGTCGTTCCGTTGGAGTCCGTGAATCTGATATCCTGACCCGAATCCTTTGTTTTTGAATAATCGATATTTTCCGAATTGAGTTTGACCAAAACGGGAAAGTCTAATAAATTCTCGGTGGTTATTCCGAGGGTAGCGTCTCTGTTGTCAAAGGAAACCTGCCTCCTAAATCCCCAGCTTCCACCTCCATCGTCATTTGCTATCCAGTCCACACCCGGGGTGTAATCGGACTTAAGTTGTGCTATGCCGTCTGACATGGTGATCGAATCGCTATCGTATGAATATTCTGATGGCGTTGAGAAATTCCACGAGGCGGTTTGGGCTCTTGCTTGGGGTAGAGCTTGTCTGATACTAATAATTGTTACAGACAACACCAAAAACAAAGCTATACAGCCCCTTGTAAAAATCGAAAAATCCGATTTTGGCTTTTTTCTACCCGTCCCCCTTATCATCTCTTTAATTTTATAGTAAAAAATACTCTCTCGCAATGCACCTTGCTTTAGGGATCGTAAAATGACATAATAATTTAAAGCGATGATGCGGATACCACCGCGGAGCTGGCGAAAGAACCCCTGAATTATTTGAAGGGAAGTAAAGTCGCCCGAGAGCGCAACGCGAAAGTTTGCGAGAAATGAGATCCCGCAAAGCGGGAAGCGAGGTGGAACCGTCGACCCTAGGCCGACCCTTGCAACAGCTTGAGCTGTTATTTTTTTTACCCCGCTAGAGACAATTTTATGTATTATACCTATATATTACAGAGTAAAAAAGATAGGCGGTGGTATACTGGTTGTACCAAAGATCTACGGAAGCGCTTTGATGAACACCAAAAGGGATTGAGTTATTCTACAAAAGGAAGGGGGCCATTTGAATGTATATATTACGAAGCATGCTTGGATCGAGGCGATGCTTCTGCAAGAGAAAAATATTTAAAATCGGGATATGGCAAGCGCTACTTGCGCAATCGTTTAAAGCGCTTCCTGTCTCTAACGGGGTGAATTATGAGTAGTGATATTGAAACAATCAGGCACTCTCTGTCGCATATTATGGCGGCGGCGGTTTTGAAAATGTTTCCAGAGGCAAAGCTGGGGATTGGGCCGGCGATTGAAAACGGTTTCTATTATGACTTTGATCTCCCGAGGACCCTAATTCCCGAAGACTTGCCATTGATAGAACAGAAAATGCACGAAATTATAAATTCCGATGTGCCGTTTGAGAGAAGTGATTTGTCTGTCGATGAGGCGCTCGAAAGATTGAGCAATTCGGACGAGCCGTATAAATGCGAACTTGTCGAGGAATTGAAAAAAGAAGGGGAGAGCGAGGTCAGTTTGTACAAGACGGGTGATTTCGTGGATCTTTGCCGCGGTCCCCATGTAACATCAACGGCAGATTTGAAAAATGTGGCGTTTAAGCTCGATAAAATTGCCGGTGCTTACTGGCGGGGGAATGAAAAAAATGCAATGCTCCAAAGAATTTACGCTCTTGCTTTTGAATCAAGTGAAGATCTTGACGCTTTTTTGAAACAGAGAGAGGAGGCGTTAAAAAGGGATCATAGAAAAATTGCCCAAGAGATGGATCTTTTTTCTTTTCACGAGGAGGGTTCGAACTTTGTTTTTTGGCATGACAAGGGCTGGAGTATTTTCCAGAAATTACTTGAATACTGGCGATCGATTCATAGAAGGGAGGGCTATAGTGAAATAAACACTCCGATTCTTATGAACAAAGAAGTCTGGGAGAGGAGCGGTCATTTGAAAAATTATGGTGACAAGATTTATCTTGCCAAAACTCCGGAAAACGACGATTTCGATTATGCACTCAAGCCGATGAATTGTATCGGTGGAATAATAATATACAAAACGAAAATGCACTCATACAGGGACCTGCCCTTGAGAGTGGGCGAGATTGGTCTTGTTCACCGTTATGAAAGTTCGGGAGAAGTACACGGGCTGATGCGTTTGAGGCAATTCAATCAAGATGACGCACATATTTATTGCACAAACGATCAAGTCAAAGATGAAATAATGGGAGTTTTCAAGCTCGCATTTGAAGTTTACAAAAAATTTGGTCTTGAGATAGATCATATCGAGCTTTCTACAAGGCCGGAAAAGTCGATCGGGAGCGACGAAGTCTGGGAGCGTGCTGAAGCGACGATGCGCGAGATACTTTTGGAAAACAATATCGATCACCAGATCAATGAGGGCGATGGTGCTTTTTATGGGCCAAAATTTGATTTTCATTTACGCGATGCAATCGGTAGAACGTGGCAGTGTGGGACTATTCAGCTCGACTTTGCCCAACCGGAAAATTTTGATTTGACGTATATAGACGAAAATGGCGAAAAGCAAAAACCGGTGATGATCCATAGGGTAATTTTTGGCGCTATAGAAAGATTCTTGGGCGTTTATATTGAAAATGTTGCCGGAGAGTTTCCGGCGTGGATTGCTCCGGTGCAAATCGAGATCATTCCGGTTTCCGATAAATTCAACGAAATTGCCAAAAAGGCAAAAGACAAGATTTGTGATTTGATCACAGATGCGCGAATAGAGATCGATCACAGGAACGAGTCGGTTTCAAGAAAAATCAGGGATGCCGAAATTGCTAAAGTTCCCTACAGCATCGTCGTTGGGGAAAGAGAGAAGGGTCTCGAGCATTTTTCGGTCAGATTCAACAGAGAAAAAAACAAAACTCAAGTTGTGAGCCCAGACGAGCTCAAAGACCTGTTGGAAAACTAAAAAAAATAAACGGCTCAGTCGAATGAGCCGTTTATTTTCCGGTGATTATATCGTTCAGTATTCTCCAGCGTCGTTGTTTTTCGCTCCATGGAATGGGGTCGCCGAGGCGATAGGCGGCGGTGCCATAGCGGGGAGAGTACTTGTTTATATATGCAGTTTTGTAACCGACGGATTTGAAAATTTCGACAGTTTTTTGAAAGTCGTCCTCATCCTCACCCGGGAATCCGACGATTACGTCTGTGGTGATGTCGATCGGCACTTTGCTAGTTCGTATTTTTTCAACGATTTTTAAATAGGTTTTTGCATCGTATGGTCTGTTCATTGCTTTGAGTATTTTGTCACTTCCCGATTGGATAGGCAGGTGGATTTCTTTTTTGATCTTCGGTAATGTGGCAACGGCCTTGATTATTTCATCGGTCATGTCTTTTGGGTGATTTGAGGTAAAAGAAATAATAAAATCGCCATCAAGCGCGTTTAACTTTTCAAAAAGAATGTCGAGAGTTTCGCCGGTTTCGGGGTCTTTGTAGGAGTCTATCGTTTCGCCAAGAAGCAGTATTTCGCTATTGCCACGCTCAATTAATTTTTTGATATCCGATATCACGTCTTTGATATTTCGCGATCTCTCTCTTCCGCGCGTGAAAGCGGTGGCGCAGTATGTGCAAAAATTATTACAGCCAAACATTATTGGTACAGATGAAGAAAATAATGCTCCTTCGCGAAGCAATTTCGATAAACTTTTCTGGTCTTTGAAGTCTATTAGTTTTGCCAGTTGTTCTGGCTTTTCAATATCCCAAAAATCAACTTGACGCGCCTTGAATTTCTTCTTATCATTGTCGATCACGCAACCCGTGACAATAATTTTGGGATTTTTATTTTTTTGCGCTTTGCGGATATTATTGACGAGTCCAAAAACACGATCGACAGCTGTCTGCCTGACCGCGCATGCGACTATGATAATCAGATCGGCTTTTTCTTTAGTCGTTTCTTGAAAACCTATTTTGTCGAGAAGATGATGAATGCGAACTCCGTCATGCTCGTTTTGCTGACAACCGATTACGTGAAGGTAGTATGTTTTCATAGTGGGCTTTTGATATTTTTTATATTTGGATTTGTTACATGGGTATAGATTTGGGTGGTACGAATATTGGCGTGACCGAGAAGTTCCTGCACATAGCGAACATCAACTCCGTTTTCTAGAAGGTGCGTGGCAAAGCTGTGTCGCAAACTATGGAATGTAGCACTCTTGGCAATTCCCGAATTGCTAAGTGCGCTTTCAAATATTTTTTCAAGCGAGCGGGTCGAAAGTTTCCCGCCTCTTTCGCTTTCAAATAATAGGTCACCTTTTTGTTTGTAGGCAATTGCCTTTTTTAATTCAACGATAATTTTTTCCGGTAGTAGCGAGATTCTATCTTTTTTACCCTTGGCATTTTTGATGTGTATTATTTTTTGATCAATGTCGATATCGCAAACTTTTAGATTTTGCGCTTCGCTAACTCGCAAACCAGCTCCATATGAAAGAGCAATGATGAGTCTGTGTTTTTGATTTTGTATCGAATCAATAATTCTTTTGATCTCTTGCCTTGATAGTACAACAGGAAGTTTTTGAGATCTTTTGGCGAACTTGATATTGATTTTTTTATGATTTTTGAAAATTTCACGATACAGATACTTGATTGAGTTAATGTGCAGGTTGACTGTTTGTGAAGATTTACCGGAATCTTGCAGTTTGAGCAAATAATCTTTGATATTCTCTTCATCGATCCTATCTAAGTTTGATTTTTTGAAATCGAGGTATTTGCGAATGCAAAAAATATACGCTTCGATAGTCTTGGGGCTGTATGCACGAAGCCTCAATTCTCTTTTCGTTCTTTCTAAAATTTCTTGAATATTCATACTATTAAGAGTAGTGTATAAACAAGGAAATGATAGCACTTATTCTGCTAACAATCAAAATAATGCTATTAATATTCATCTTAACCACATAAAAACGAGTTATCCAAAATCGCTTCGCGATTTTGGATAATGGGCGGCGGCTGACGCCTCGTTCTCCTCGTCGCAAAGCGACATCGGATAACTCGGTATATCCTAAATTACTCAAAAATTATGATATAATTTTCTCGTAACTTCGGATATACCGCCGCCCATTATGTGAAATAAATTTTTTTATCATAGTGGTATTTTCGAATTTTGTGCATTAAATCACGACGAAAATTTGATTTTTATTTTTTAAAGAGGGGGGTATAAGTTATTTTCTCCGCTTCGCTACGAAAATGGATTATTATAAAAAATTTTGCTATAATAGAATCATAACAAATCGCTAATTTTACTAAACTTTATTATGAAAAACGAAATAAAAGAAATAGAAAAAGATTTAGAATTTGTAAAAAATATTTACATAAAACTTCTAACGATTCTACCTAGTTTTGATATTACTGATAGCAAAATTTTACCTTATGGGCTTAAAGCACATACCAGATCGGTAAGTTGGCTAGTTGAGCAGGTTATTACACAGCAAACCAAGTTTAATGCTAAAAAACTTGGCTTAGATGAAGTTAATTTTGATTTTCCAGATACCTCGCTACATGATTGCGAAATTATTTATAAAGGCAAAAGCTATTTTATAAATGTAAAAATTCACAATATCGAAGGCAAAGAAAATAAAAATGATATTTCTGCGGTAGAAAAACTTTATTTTCAATACAGCGTTAATAAAAATTACACTTTAATATATGCTTGTTTTGGTATTAAATTTGAAAATATAAAAATAAGTTTTGTTAAAGATTATTTAGAAGTTTTCTCACCACAATTTTTACCAATATATGTAAACCCAAGAAACGATAAAATACAAGCCACATATAGACACGATAAAGTATACAGAACACGAGATGAATTTTTAAAAATGTTAAAAGAAAAATCAAAAAGTATAATTTTAAAGTAGCTATGAATAAAATTTTTAATGAAGATATTTTATTGGGAATTGATAAAATAGAAGATAATTCTATTGATTTGATATTGACCGATCCTCCTTATTGTTTAGGTAAGGATTATGGTAATGATTCAGATCAAAAATCAGCTGAAGATTATCTAAATTGGACTTATCAATGGATTGATGCAGTTTTACCTAAACTAAAAAAGACCGGCAGTTTTTACATTTTTTTAAGTTGGCAATATTCTCCAGAAATTTTTGTATATTTAAAAAAGAAACTACGAATGGTTAATGAAATAATTTGGGACAGACGCGTGCCAAGCATGGGTGGCTCAACGAGAAAATTTTCTTCCGTTCATGATAATATAGGTTTTTTTGTTAAAGATAATGATTACTATTTTGATCTAGACAGTATAAGAATTCCTTATGACGAGGAAACGAAAAAAGCAAGAACTAGATCTATATTTGTTGGAAAAAAATGGTTAGAAATGGGCTACAATCCAAAAGATTTATGGAGCACGTCAAGAATACATGCTCAAGATCCTGAAAGAGAAAACCACCCAACACAAAAACCATTAGAAATAATAGAAAGAATGGTAAAAGCAAGTTGTCCAAAAAATGGAATTGTTTTTGATCCATTTATGGGAACGGGAACAACAGCTATTGCATGCTTGGCAAATGATAGACAGTATGTCGGTTTTGAAATAAACAAAGATTACCACAAGCTAATAACAAATCGAATCAAAAAATATAATAGTTGCCCTACTTTATTTCAACAGCAAGAACAAAAACAAGGTAATTTGGCTCGGGGCATTCACCCCCAACCCCTCTGCCCTTCGCCAAATTAAAAATCAAATTTTCTTTAATAAAGACATAGTTAATTTATAAAAACCGAGATAAAAAAATTTACATCACATAACAAGGCATATCTGGTTCAAGAATTTTTCATCAATAATATTAATAAGGAGTAAAAAATTCTTTCACCCAAATTTGCCTTCATTTCATTTCGGCAAACTTCAGATATGCCTAAACGTTATATGAAATTTTGAGTTCTTAACGGGGTTCGCCTTTCGATTATTTTATAAAGTTCAAAAAAATTAACTATCTTATGGAACATCTTGCAATAATGAGAAAATCTTGGGGATTGACTCAAAAAATTCTGTCTGGTCAAAAGAAAATTGAATCAAGATGGTATAAAGTCAAATATGTTCCTTGGGACAGAATCAAAACTGGCGAGATTGTTTACTTCAAAGATTCTGGCGAGCCAATTACCATCAAAACAGAAGTAGATAAAGTGATTCAATTTTCTGATTTAACTCCTGAAAAAGTTAAAGAAATTTTATTTCAATATGGTCAATCCGATGGACTTGGTATTAATAAAATCCCAGAATTTTTTGAGATGTTCAAAGAAAAAAATATTGCATGTTAATTTTTTTGAAAAATCCACAGAAAATCCAACCCTTTGAAATTGATAAATCAGGATTTGGTGCAATGTCTGCATGGATTTCTGTTGATAATATTAATAGGATAAAGGCGAACCCCTAAACTCAAAACTCTGCGCTCCTTTCAGTCGCGCCCCGCTGCGCTCTCCTCCCTTCGGTCGTCGGGGCGTATAACACAGCGTATGCGGTTCGGGGCTCGGCTCGCCCCTCACCCATATTTTTGCTCCCGTTGGTCGCAAAAACATCGCATACGCTGGAACGTTATGCAAAATCGCTTCGCGATTTTTCATAATGAGGCGGCGGTTCCCGCCAGTTCTACTCGTCGCTCCGCGACATCGCATAACTGTCAGCTATATGCCATTCTCATAAATTATGGAATAATTTATTCGAACTGACACATAGTTGCCGCAGGTTAGTTTTTGTAAATATCGCATAAAACAAAAACGCCCCGAGAGGGGCGCTTTTGTATATTTTTGTTTTTTTTATTTGTCCTCTTTGTCATCGCCGCCTTCTGATTCTGATTCTTCGCCTTCTTTTGGCTCTTCACCAGCTGCTTGTTCGACGGCTTCCTTTTCTTGTTCGGCGGTGGACTCTTCAAGCTCTGCAAGCTCTTCTTCGCTTCTTGGCTCTTCAACGAGGGCTATCACTTCTTCGGGCTCTGTCAGAACCTTGATTCCTTCGGGAATGTTTAAATCGGCAACGGTAATTTGATCTTCGAAGCTTGCGAGCTTGGAGATATCTACTTGAATTTCACTGACAAGAGCGGAAGGAAGACATTCGACTTCGATATTATCTCTATTTGTCACCAAGCTTCCGTCAAGATCTTTGACAGCTGAAGATTCACCGGTAAACTCGAGAGGGATCTCTGTTCTTATCTCTTCATCCATTTTCACTTTATAAAAATCAATGTGAACTACATTTCCGGTAACAGGATGCTCTTGAATGTCGTTGATAATAACTTTAAATGACTTGTCATCGCCGATTTTCAAATCTATCAGTGAAGATGTGCCGGCTTCGCTAAATACTTTTCGAAATTCTTTGGCATCAGCACTGATATTGATGGGTTTTTCGCCCTTGCCATAGACAACAGAAGGTACCAAGCCCGAATTTCTTAGATTCTTGACTTGTTTTTTGATAATTTCTCTACTTTGAGCTTTTAGCGAAAATGATTGAACCATATTTTTCCTTTTTTAAACATAAAGATTATACCCCAGTTTAGCTTTTTTTTCAAGAGGTAGTTTTATTTGTCTTGGAAAAGCTCGGAAATTTTGCCCTTGTGGCTGTTTATAATTTTCTCTGCGTCCAAGAATTGCTCATTGCTGACTATGTCTCCGCTGATATTGTGAAAATAGGTTCCTATTGGCTTCTCAAGTCTATGTAGAGAGGCGAGATAGGTGACGGCCGTCGGTTCGTGTCCACTAGCGCAAAAGCCCTGAAAGATGTAAGTATTGTCGATGAAGCCACGAAATCTCAATCGCTCGTCCTCGTATCGGTTTTTACAAACAGGACACACGAGAGTGTTTCTGGCTTGATTTAGGATCTGGTCTATAAAGTCCATAGTGAATACATTATTGCCCCACTTGACGGTATTGTCAATAGTTGAAGTGTCAGTTTCGGAATTGTTCGACGACGTTCTTGCTGTTAGCACTAGCGAACTGGTCGGGCGTGATAATTGTTCTTGTAAAAACAGAAGGATTGATAGTAATTTGACCGTTTTGTGATCTGCTATAGAGCGAAATAAACCAATTCCCATAAGCACTGGAGACATTCGATGAGTAATCCCTTATAAATGCGACTCCGCCCCTTCCATCCCCGCGATCGACGAAGTACAGTTGGCGATTGTCGAGACGATTAAGCCCGTTTACCAGATAAACCTGACCACTTGCATTCACTTGAACGCTGTACGACGAGCTATCGAAGTAATTAGTGTTTTGGATTGAACTACCGGAAAGCCCAGGGCCTGGTTGGCCGTATTGATTTATTGGTTGATTGATGAGTCCCTGATTTTGCGGTGAATATGGATCAATATATTGATTTTGATAGGAGTTTGGATAATTCGATGCTAACCCAAATTGCGGATATTGGGAGTATGGATTGTAGATATTTGAATTGTTTTGCGAGGAGAACATATTTGTGGCATATGGGTTGTTGTAGTAACTATTGCTACTGAAGTTTCCCGAATACATATCTCTGTAGTAATCTTCGAGTGTATCGCGATAATCATCGATGTCTCCTTCTTCGACAACGGGCGTGCCTGGTAGCGGCTCGAGCTCGACCTCTATCTCGGCGGTGGTTAATTCGCCGCTTATTTCGACAATTTCATCGTATATTTTGTAACCTTTTCTCTGAGCTATCAGCTCGTATTTTCCAGACAAAAATTTTTCGATTTTAAATCCACCCGGAGGTGGTGGGTCGGTGGTTGTAAGGTCATTGCTTTTGTAAAGAGGGGAGAATTTGCTCGTCGATTTCTCGGATTTGAAAGTCAATTTGACTCCGCCGAGGTATCGCTGATTTTGCGAGCTGGTGACTGTAACGAGCAATGTGACATCTTTTGATTTGGCGGTGTCTTGTTTTTCTTCGTCAGAAGAATCATCGGAACCGGAATCGGTAACGGCAGCGTCAAGAGAGGGGTCTCCACCGCTCTGGGCGGCCGTGTCAGCTTTTGTTGTCGGGACGACAATGAGTAAATTGGCAAGTATAGCGAAAGTAGAAACGATCACTGTCGTCAAGATCTGAAAATTTTTGATAATATTTTTTTTATTTTTCATCTAGTTTCTCCACATTGCTCCTATTGGAATGCCTCCAAGGGTATTGAGGACAGATGGGAATTGCAAGATGCACAGAGGATTGCAGACTCCTGATCCGCCGGTGATTGCCCTGAGGCACCCCTCGCATCCTGTTCTGACTCCGCCGTTTTGACCATAGACCATCTCGGCGCAATTTATCTCATTGTAATTTACATCATACCTAGCGTCTGATTCTTTGGACAGTTTTATCAAAGCGGCGACACCACCGGCGACCATTGCTCCTTTTGCCCAGTCTTGATTTTGTTTTTCAGACTGTCTGAAAAGATATGCCGCACCTCCGCCAAGAAGAAAGTCCTTGGTGGAAAGATTTCGCGCGTTGACGCTTACTGACTTGAGTTTCTCGCTGATGCATTGTTGTAATTCGGGGCTGGTAGAAGCTCCTCCGATCAGTTGTCCTGAAGTATCAATCAATCCTGGGACCCCTTGGAGCATTTGCGGTTCCTGTGTTATATAGCCACCGCTTGATTTCTGCCAACCAAACCAAGGGTATCTGGGGTAATAGACATACTCTCCAGCGACATATTTGTCTATATTGGCGATTTTGTTTACCGTAGCGTTGTTGATACTGGGTGGCTCGGATCCTGCACTTGCTCCGATTGTCAGGTTTGCCTGAAGCGGATTATTTTTATTGGCACCTTGGTTGATAATGAAGCGTGAATTCTTGAAGCCATCTTTAGATAACTTGACGTCATAATAGCCGTCGGGCATATTTTGAATAATTATCAAGCTATTAATGCCGTTGTCGGGAATTGTGCCAGAAACTTTGTATTGATTTAGATTGCCTCTAAACGCCGAGATAATGTTGGAGCTATCACTTGTGTACGGAATAATTATTTCGGTATCAAAGGGAAAGCTGACGCCTACTTGTTGCGAAGGTGAAAGGGTGGGTTTTGTCGTTTTTTCGGGACGTGAATCTCTTATCTGCGCCTTGGCGATATCCGTAAAGAGCAAATTTGACCTAGAAGTTTTTTTCGAAGGTGTGTAAACGGTAATATCAAAAGTGACGCCTCCTACAGGAGTAAATCCACCGCTTGCCTGCATAGACCTTCTATTGGCAGAAAGTTTCAGCGTATTATTACCACCGGGCCAATTATTATCGAAGTTTATACCGACGGGAGCCACTAACTCGGGATTTGTGCCGTCAGCGGTAGCGGCAGTATTGGCGTGCATTTCGCTAGCGGATGCGTCCTCGTCAGTGATGTTGAGAGTAATAACTGTATCGTATGAGCTAAGCCCCGGCAGAGGTAGGTCAGAAATTTGAAATCTTTCTATTTTTTCCACTTTACCTTTCTTTTCTGCAATTATTTCTAGATAAGGGTATGTCTTTTTGTCTATCTCTATTTGTTCGTATCCATCTTCATCAGTGGTTCGTTGTTCTTTTGATACAATCTCTTTACTATCGCTAGAATTGAATGAGTGAAACAAAAGCAAAGCGTCATTAATAGGCGTGTTATTTGCGTTTTTTACTGTAACGGCGACCTTGAGGGCATTTTGTGTCTGGCCGGTCGTGGGTGCTTCTGTGGTGGGTTTGTTGCCACATTTTGATTCGTCAGATTCTTGCGTGTATTGACCACTTGCCCCTACAAGTAAAGATTTCTCAATCCACTGGTAGGTCCTGGTGTTTGTTTTTTTGTCCAATTCATAAGCGCAAACCTTTTCTCCGGCAAGCCCAATGTCGACACCCTGTTGGTTCGAGGATTCGATGATTTCTGAAGCACTTTGCTGGGTTCCTTGTGCCGTTGCGGTACCTTCTAGGTACTCTGGTGGGATTACGAACTCCTTGTCGTAAGAAATCGATCCGACTCCTTGGCATTGATATCCGGTTGAGGATTGAACAACCACTCTTTTTAGCTTCTCCCCAACTTTTTGATCGGGAATGTCTTGCCAACCCTCTGAATTCTTAATAATATCGGTAAGGGATTGGGCTACTAGGAACCTATCTTCGCCGTCGCCCAGCCCATATTTCTCGTTTGTTGCCTGTAAAATTTTAGGAATCGCAATTATGATAGCTGCCTTGTTGTTTGCGACTAATTCTTGAGGTCCTTTCCCTTCTCGCGCATTCTCAAGATATATATCGATTGTACTGCATCTATATTGTTTGTCGTCTACATACTTAAAATATGTCGATTGCTCTTTCTCGCTCCAGTTCGTCAATGAAATCGTTACTTTTGTTTTTTTTGCTGTCGCGGTATCAGCGAAAATATTTCCATAATACCTAAAAGCGAGGATTGCAAGTATCCCCAATACTAATACGCCCAAGGCGAGCGAAACAACCTTTTGGCGAGGGCTGAACTTTAAACTCACCTATTTCCTCCTTAAGGTTTTCTTATCTATTTAATTTTACATTTTTGGAAAATGTAAAGCAATACTTTAGCGCTCCTGTGTCTCTTGCCATTTTCTGATTTTTTTGGGGTCTCCTGAAAGAAGAACTTCCGGTACTTTCTTGCCCTCGAACTCTTCGGGTCTGGTATATTGCGGATATTCAGTGGCGACATCTTTCTCGCTTGATCCGCTGTTTTTGAAACTTTCTTCTTCAAGAGAATCGGGATTACCCAATACTCCATCGATTTGTCTTGAGACTGCATCGATTATTGTCATTGCAGCCAGTTCGCCGCCAGATATGACAAAATCGCCGATTGAGATTTTCTCATCGACATAGTCATGTATTCTCTGATCAAATCCCTCGTAGTGACCGCAGACAAAGATAATCTCGTCGTATTTGCTTAAGGAAACCGCTTTTTGATGTGAGAACCTTTCTCCAGAAGGGCAGAGAAGAACGACGCGGTTTTTTTTGAGGGCTTTTTGACGAGCTTCTTTGATTACGCTTGAAACTACGTCAACTCTAAAAAGCATTCCGGCGCCGCCACCGTAAGGTTTGTCATCGACTTGCTTGTAGTTGCCAAGGCCAAAGTCTCTCAAATTTATCGTCTTGAGAGAAATTTTTTTGTTCTTGATGGCCCGGCCGATTATCGAATAATCGCACAAAGACTGCAGGAAGTCGGGAAATAAAGTAATGATCGTAAATTTCATAAGATTTACAAACGGCCGCTTTCGCGGCCGTTTGTTTTTTTAAGTCTTTTTTAGATGACTCCGGTAGATTTTTCTTCAAGCGGTTTTACTTCACCTTCGTCGTCATTGTCGTATCTGACCGTTCTTCCACCCTCGGGCTCGACAATCTTGAGATTTACTCTTGCTCTTTCTCTTGCGCCAAGTACTCTTAGGAGGGTTCGGATGGATTTGGCTGTCTTTCCTTCCTTTCCGATGATCTTGCCCATGTCTTCGCCATCAACTGTCAGTTCGATCAAAACGCCCATCTCGTCAACTTTTCTTTCTGTCTTTACCTTGTCTGGATTGTCAACTATTGCTTTGACAATCATTTCGACGAACTCCTGATCTCTTTCCATACTTTCCTTTCTGGCAATAAGCCAAAAATTAGCTTTCTTTTTGATCTTCGTTTTCAGCTGTCTTGTCTTCTTCTTTCGTTTCTACTTTTGCCTCTTGAGCTTTTTCTTCATTTTCTTGAGGTGTTTCTTCTTCTGTCTGCGCTACTTCCTCTTCTTTGGCGCTTTCATGCGTATTGTCTTCTGTCGGTTCTGTTTCTGCAGTTGGCTCTTGGGTCTTAGTTTTTTCCTGATCGCCCTTGCCTCTCTTCTGCTTCGGTGCGTCAGGTTTGTAAACTATTTGCTTGTGCTTCATTTTGTTCTCAAGCAAGAGTTTGGCTACGGAATTTGATGGTTTGGCGCCGGTATTTAGGTACTTCAAAATCTCCTCTTCATGCAAAGAGGTTTGCTTGGTGTGAGGATCGAACCATCCAAGCTCTTTGATACAGTTTGATTTTGGTGGTCTTGAACTCTCGGTTAAAACGATGCGGAAAAAGGCTCTGTTTCTTCGGCCAGTTCGCATAAATCTGATTGCTAGCATTTTTGGGTATCTCTTATTTAAATCTTCGTTAACAGCTATATTTTAACAAAATCGGGCAAAAAAGTCAATAATCTGGCGTTGCCTCTTTTGAAATCAGCAAAGGGCATTGTTTTTTGCCCCTCTCTTTGGACTTTTTCAAGAACAAGTTTGTCATTTTCGATGCTCGCTTGATGGATTATCAATCTTGTTCCGTCTAGGATGAAAAAGGCCTTGGGCCATCTGGAAAAGGCATTTATTTTTGCAAGTGCGCTTTCTGGAGAATCAATATTTTGTAAAATTTGCCCGTCCGCCTTTTTAATTTTTTTTGTATAAGTTGCTTTGTCTTCATCTTGTGTCATTGCTGTTGCTTCATCCGTGCTAATGTCGTGCAATACTTCAATGCCATTTTTTTCAAAATCATCGATTATCTTTTCAAAAACAGTCTGATAGTTGTCATTCGGGGTTATTTCAAATGATTTTTGGTAAAAAATGTCACCGGCGTCCATGCGCTGAGATAATTTTATCAATGAATATCCCGTTCTTGGGTCGCGATTTAAAATTGCGCTTTGGATCGGAGTCGCGCCGCGATAAGCGGGCAGGAGAGAGGGGTGTAGATTTACTAATTTCCCTTCGAAAAGATCTATTATGTCCTTGGTGATTATTTTTCCGTAAGAAAATACAAACCCCATTTTGTCGCTTGAGCTATCCAGGGCTCTTTTTATTTTTTCCCGTGATAGTTGATCAAGCTCTTGCGGAGTGAGGGTTATTATTTTTGATTGTTCGGCGGTGAGATGTGCGATATTTTTTTTAAGTTTTTGTCCTCTTCCGCTTGGTTTGGGCGGTTCGCTGACAAGTAAATCTATCTTGAAGGAATTTTTTTCAAGTATGTTCTTTATGGTTAGAAAGTCGCTATCCGAGGAAAAAACAATCATTTTTCAAACCTTGCAATGGTTTTTCCGTTCAAGTGGTCAACTTCGTGCTGGATGATACGCGCTAAATAACCTCGTGCCTTAAGTTTTTTCTTATTACCGAATTCGTCCTGATAATCAAGATGAATTTTTTTGTATCTAGGAACGACCGGCATACTTTCGGGTATCGACAAGCAACCCTCCTTCTCTACGTCGGCATCATCGCTGTGCCAAGTTATGACGGGGTTTACAATGACGAACTGATCTATCTGAATAGTATCGGGTTTCTTTTTCAAGTCTTCTTCAGTTGGCTCAAAACCAATGACAGCAAAGCTCTTATCGATTCCGATTTGAGGAGCGGCAAGGCCGACGCCATGTAGAGAAATGTGTTCAGCAATGACTTTATCAAGATCGTTGCGAAATTTTTCGTCAAAATTATCAACTGTCTGGCATTTCTTACTTAAAATTGGATTTTCTTTTTTTATGAGGGGCATTATATTATCTTGTCCTTGAATTTTTCTATGGCTTTTTCGTATGAATGTAGCAAATCAGACGTCAAAATGGAAGATCTAAACTCCCTGGCTTCCATACGAGCTTTTTGTGAAAATTGCATCCTTAGATTGTCGCGGCGAAGCAGCTCGATCATTTTGTCGGAAAAATCTTCTACTGTGGGTTTGGACACAAATCCGTCAACATTGTCTTTGATGAAGTCTTGCGACCCCATGCCCTCTACAGCCACCACCGGTGTTCCGGAGGCAAGGGATTCTATTATGACGAGTGGTTGTGGGTCGAGTCGTCCCGGATAGGCGAGTATATCGCAGGCGCCAAAAATTTTGTTCAGTTGTTTTTTGGGTAAATATCCGGTGAATGTGACAAATTTGGCGAATTGCTCTCTAGCTAATGCGTGTTTCATATCATGGAAAAGTTTTCCAGTGCCGACAACTAGCAGGTGAACGTCTTCGATTGCGTGCCAAACTTTTTTAAAAGATCGGAAAAGTAGCCGGACGTTGTTTTCGTCGCTGACATCACCGACAAACAACACCAGTTTTCTCTTCAGGGGAATTTTTAGCTTTTCTTTGACGGTTTCCGGGGGAAAGCTGGCAAAATCTCCGCTGAATATGCCGATTGGCACCACGTCAATTTCTGGTGTCACATTGTATTTCAGAAGGTATTTTTTTGACATTTTGCTCAAGGCGATGATTCTGTCGCAATTGTTCTGATAGGCAATCATTTTTTTGAGCGATTTTTCAAATGAGGCATTTTTGCTAGAGAGGGGAGGTGGAGAAATCCTGGAGTGTTCAGGGAAAATTCTATAAACAGTGTTAATTAGGGGGGTGTTGGCGGCTCTAGCTATTCTGTATGGAAGGTCGAAATTATTGAAATGAAAATGGCTGTGAACAATGTCGATTTTTAACGATTGAATCTTTTTGCGACTGACGCTGGAAGTCGGCCAGATATAGGGGCGATAGGCCTCGGTCGGATGAAAAATTGCATTTAAACGAGCCACTCTTGGAGAGGAGTCTTTCCAGTTTCTGTAGCTGGGGGCGATTATAAAAACCTTGTGGCCACGCTTTTCAAGTGAAACCCGAAGAGACTCTACTGAAACTGCTACTCCGCATGGTACGGGGATGTATGCATCTGAAATAAAGAGAATTCTCATATGAATTGATTATAACATTTTTCTAAAGAGAGGGGGGAGTTAAACTAAAAATTAAATATTAAAAATTAAAAATTAAAATGATAATTAAAAATTTCAAAAGGTTACAAAAACCAGATACCAGAGGCCAGAGACCAGACTCCAGATAACTACATTAAATTAAAAATTAAATATCAAAAATTAAAATGATAAAGAAAAAATTAAAAAAGTTTACAGAAATTGTTTTCTTGCAGCTAAAGCTACAGACAATGATAGAACCAAAGGGGCCTATTTGCCTGCCCGCAATGCTTTCAGCATAGCTGTGGCAGGCGGGCGAGGTAGCCCCTATGGTTCTATCGACTCCTTACCCTGCACGCTTGTTTCAAGAGCAAAAAATAAGCTTTTCTTTCTGGCAAACCCTCTCGACAAGTTTGCGAGCTTCCGCCAGAAGCAAAAAGCTTATTTTTCTTCCTGAAACTTTAATGCAATACGAACACCTGGATTCATAATTCTACATTCATCATTCTTAATTCTACATTCTTAATTTAAAGTTTACAGATAACAGACACCAGAATCCAGAATAATTCATAGTTTTTCATTGATAATTTCTTAATTGTTTAATTGACTAATTGACTAATTAATTCTTTATTCTTAACTTGGCGAAGTCATTATTCTTACATTAATCTTTTTCAAGATTCTAGAGATAATCGCTTCGATCTATTCTCAAGTGAGTTTTGTTATCGAGAGCTTTTTTTAGATCTTTTTTGAAACTTTCCCACTTGTTGGTGGCGACAAAAAACAGCCCTTTTGCTGTTTTTGTTTTTTTTGTACCGTCTGACCTTAACGTCATAATATCCAGATTTAAATTTTTAGATAGCTTCATTAATTTATCTTTTACTAAATCTTCGCTTCCTGCTTTAGAAATAATTTCTATCGCCTTGCCAAACGGGGGCATTTGAAATTTTTTTCTATCAAGAGTTTCGTCTCTCAAAAAACTTTCAAAATCAAAGTTTTTCACTTGTGATGTGAATTTATCGTCGTTTAAATTTTCTCCCATCAAGATAATTTTCGCATCGCTTAAAATTGGTAAGTTATAAATCAGGCGAAATATCTTGTGTCTGTACCCCAAAGAGGCAAAGTTTTTCATCAAATCAAAATATGGAAAAATTATTGCGTCAAACTGGATACTTGACTTGGCTGCTTCGGATGGATTTAAGATAAAAATATTTTTGCTTTGATCGATTTTTTCAGATGGAGAGATCGAGTTTTTTATCTGTGGAAGCGATCGCTCAAGCGATTGTTCTATTGCTTTATAAGAAAAGCCAAAGTTTTTTAAGTTTGGGCTTTGACAGTTTGGACAAAGGTCCGTTTGATTGGTGCATTTTGCGCAAACGCCGTTTGATTGATTGAAATAAGAATTTTGGCAATTTTTGCAAATCACTTCGTTGTTACAGTCAACGCACCTTAATTTAGTTTGGTTCTTCCAAGGTCCTACAAAACAAATTTTTGAACGCGATTGAACTTTTTGCAAAATAAATTTTTGAAAAGATAATTGTTTTGAAAAATTATTGAAAGAATCAAGAATTGAAACTTTTCTTTTTTCTTTTTTTATTGTAAGAGTTAGTTTTTTCTGAAGATAACCGACGAAAGAGGTGACTGAAGGAATGCTCTCCCCAATAATAAGTGAAGTGGAAAAAATTTCTCGCAATCTACGGGCGACAAAAAAAGCTTGGTAGTATGGAGACTGATCCTCGTCGTAGGCAAAGTCAAGCGGGTCGTCAATGCAGATTAGTTCAAGTGATGAAAATGGTAGTAGGAGTGATTGCCTGGTTCCGATGATAATGGCTTCTTTGCCGGATATTAAGTGATTCCATATTTTTGCTTTTTGCTGAGATTTCAAAAAACTGTGATACTGAAAAACTTTTTTTTGCGGGGCAATTTTTTTCAATGAAAAACTTAATTTTTTAATTCTATCGATTTCGGGCAGAACTATTAGAACCTGATTATTTGATAGCAGGGATTGTTGTAAATAATAACTTTCTCTATTTTCCTGAGAAGAAACATAGATGCCTGCCTTATTTTTGAATTTTGAAAAGCTGTTGTCTCTCCCCGACAGTTTTTTGATATCGCCGATGTTCATGGTCGGTAGAAATGAGAAAAGGGTTTCTCCCAATGGACGAAGATATTGTGAGCTTAATTGTTGCGCTAACAATAGTTGTTTTTGAGTAAAAACTCTCCCCGAAGAGACGATTCTGATAACTTTTTTTGTCGCAAATTTTGATTTTTTGGTTTGTCCGACAATAGCGCCGAAGGTCTTGCTTTTACCGAAACTTATCTCTACTATTTGCCCAAACTCAAGGGGGCTATCACTGAGATAGTCAAAAGAATCTTGACTTGATGATCTAAGTTTGGGAATAACTTTATAAACATACATCAAATCAAATGTAAGAGAATAAGAGTTTAAATGCAAATGCTAGATGTTTTCTAGTATTTTGCAGATGAGTTGTTTGATATTTTTTCCACTTACAGCACTTATTGCCAGATCGTACTTGAAGTCCTTGGGTAATTTGGATACAAGGTCGGCCTTTGTCAAAACAACCAGCTCTTTTTTTTGCGTTAATTTATTGCTGAAATTTTCAAGCTCTTTTCTTATTTTTTGGTAATCGGATTTTGTGTCGGCGCTTGTTGCATCTATCAAATGAACCAGAACATTTGTTCTCTCGACGTGTTTGAGAAATTTGTGACCGAGGCCCTTTCCTTCGGACGCACCCTCTATAAGGCCCGGAATGTCGCAGACTATGAATGATTTATCGTCATAGCTAACTACTCCCAAATTTGGTTCGAGGGTTGTAAATGGGTAATCTGCGACTTTTGGCCTAGCGCTTGAGATTGCCGATATCAGGGTTGATTTACCGGCGTTTGGCAGGCCTATCAGCCCTACATCAGCTATTAATTTCATCTCTAGTCTCAGTTTTTTCTCTTCGCCGCGCTCGCCGGCTTTGAATTCTCTTGGTGTTTGGTGCGTGGCACTGGCAAAGTGTACGTTACCCAGTCCACCCTTTCCGCCTTTGGCGACTACAAAAGTGTCGTCGCACTTTTTTAAATCAGCAATTTGCTTATTTGTTTCTAAATCAATAACCTGGGTGCCCGGAGGAACCGTCAGTATTAGATTTTCGCCATTTTTTCCATGTCGCTTATTCTTTGCCCCGTTTCCACCACCTTGGGCTGAGAATTCTTTTTGATGACTAAAAAATCTCAAAGAATCAACATTTTGAGCACATTTTAAGATGACATCACCGCCGTCTCCACCGTCACCGCCGTCGGGGCCACCTTTTTCGACGTATTTCTCATGCCTAAAAGAAACGGCTCCATCGCCGCCTTTTCCCGCTCTCACTTCTATATCAACTTGATCTATAAGCATTATTTCAATGGGTTAACCGGTCTGCCGTTTATAATTAATTCAAAATGAAGATGTATTCCTGTTCTGCCGTAGACTCTTCCTGTATTGCCCATACCGCCGACTTGTTGACCTTGGCTTACTGTTTGACCCGCGGAGACGTTGAAAGACGATAGGTGAGCATATCTGGTCGTTCTGCCACCCCCGTGATCAATAATAACTTGGTTACCATAACCTCCGTTCCAGCCGGTTGCTACAAGTATTACTCTGCCCGAAAGAGCTGCCAGTATTGGCGTTCCCATATTTCCCATATAATCTACTCCGGTGTGTCTTCCGGTGAAATATTGAGATATACCCTTCCCACCACCTGAAACAGGCGTGATGAGACCGCTTCGGTCAACTCCGTCGTAACCCGAAGAAGTTTGCTTGCTTGAGGCGGCTAGCGCCTTAGATGAAAGAGCTAGCTTTCTCTTGAGATCTTCTGCCTTGTTAATAGCTACCAGCCAATCGTTTGAAGTCGATGTGTCGGAGGAGGGGATTGAAAGAATGGTTCCGGGTTTAATTTTTTTCGATTCTTCTGGTTTGATTGAGTTTGCGTCCAAAATTGTAGCTACATGAAGATTGAACTTGTTTGCGATTTGGATGATGGTTTCACCCTGTTCGACTTGGTATGTTGCTGCTTGTCTTTGTGGCTCTTCAACATTTCTTCCAGTGTTGATTGCGAGCTGTTGCGACATCGTATACGAATCGTTTTCGGTCATAATTGAGAGAGCCACCTCGTCTTTTTTTTCTTCTATTCCGGGCGTGTATTGATTTATTTTTTCCGAAAGCTCACCGGCCTTTATCGGGTCAAGGGGCGATGAATAGCGTTGAATATCAAGATATAATTGTTTATTGGCGCTAACTTCCGATATCCAAGGTGTGAGGACCAAAACCAGAAGAATAGTTAAGTTAAAAAGAAGCTTTTTCTCTCTAGAAGCAAATGATTTTAGAAAATTTGAGCAAATCGAAACAAAAGAAGCCTGCTTTTTGAAAGAGGCGACTGCTCCCTTCTTGAGTTTGTTGATGACGGAGCTGTGATCGGAATGTTTCGATGGTCCGTCGAGATTGTTTGTTGACATAATCGAGTTTTCCAACTCGGCAGTTATTTTACTCTAATGAGCGCCCTTGTCAAGGGGGTGGGCTCGGATATCTCTTTTATTGAGTAATTTTTTTTATCGAACGAATCTTTTCTTCTACAAGGACAAATTCAAGAATGTCCTTTGCTTTCAATTTTAATTCGCCAAGACAACTAACGCCACATTCATTTCCTTTCTCAACAACATTTACTCGCTCTCCGCCAATTTGGACAAGTTCTGTCTTGAGCTCGCCGATTTTTTCCTCTCCTCTGTAAACTAAGACCTTTGTTCCCGGAGTGATTTTTCCTTCGATAACCTTGCCTCCAACGATTGTTTTGCCTTTTGACTTGAAAAATACTTTGATTACTTCAAGTTTGCCGATAGTCGTTTCTATAATTTCGGGCTCAAGCAAGCCCTCCAAAGCGGCGCTGATGTCATCAATCAGTTCATAGATAATTTCGTATCTTGAAATCTTGATATCATTTGCTTCAGAGAGTTTTAGTACATTGGCGGGGATTGGAACGCGAAAGGCTACGACTATTGCTCCTGAAGCAATGGCAAGATTGATGTCAGACTCTGTGATCGCTCCCAGAGCGCTTGAAACAGCTGTTACTTTGATATCCGATTGTGAAAACTTCTCCAGTGCGTCGGTGATTGCGTCTAGAGAGCCCTTAACGTCAGCTCTAAGAATTATTTTAAGCTCGGTGATTTTTTCGCCTTCTTTCGTTGATTTTGAGACGTCGGCCAGTGATCGAACTGCGCCGATTCCTTTAACAGTGTCTTTTTTGCGCCTCTCTTCAAGTCTTGCTTTGGCGGTTTTTTCATCCTTAAGAGCGAAGATAATTCCTCCAGTTTTGGGGATTTTCTTGAATCCGGCAATCATTACCGGATCGGAGGGTAATGCCTGCTTGATTCTTTGTCCTTTCCAATCTTCTAAAAATCTGACTTTTGCGAAATCGTCATCGTAGATAATCACATCACCAGGTTTCAAGATGCCCTCTTGGATTATAGAAGTAGCAACAGCACCCTTGCCGCTTTGTATTTTCGATTCTACGACAACCGCTTTGGCATTTCCATCGCTTCGCGCTTCGAGCTCTTCAACGTCGGCAGTTAAGACGATTAGCTCGAGTAATTTATCTATACCCTCTTTGGTTTTTGCGCTGACTCCAATCATTGGCGTTTTACCACCCCACTCCTCGGGAACAAGCATGTGTTCGGTCAGCTGTCGTTTGACCCTGTCTATGTCAGAATCTGGTTTGTCTATTTTGTTAATGGCAACGATAATCGGAACTTTAGCGGCCTTCGCATGACTTATCGCTTCCAGCGTTTGTGGCTTGACACCCTCATCCGCCGCAACAACAATTATGACTATGTCTGTAATATTAGCACCTTGAGCTCTCATTTGAGAAAAGGCCTCGTGACCAGGGGTGTCTAAAAACGTAATAGCCCTTTGGCTTTTCTTGCCATTTTCTTCTTCAAATTTAACTTTCGTTTGATAGGCGCCAATGTGTTGAGTAATGCCTCCGGATTCAGTACCGATAATGTTAGTTTCTCTGATCGCATCAAGTAGTTTAGTTTTGCCGTGGTCAACGTGACCCATAATGGTGACAACGGGCGGTCTAACTTTTTTCTTAATTTTGCTTTTATCGTCTTTTTCTTCCGTCCTACTTTCTTCTTCGTCACTTTTTATAGCATCAAATTGAAATTCACTAGCAATAATTGCGGCTGTGTCAAAGTCGACGCTTTCGTTGATGTTGACCAAAATACCGCTCTCCATCAATTTCTTGATGATTTCAACGGGCGCAACGCCCAACTGGGTGGCAAGCATCTTGATCGAAACTACTTCGGGTAGGAGGACGGTTTGATTTTTTTCTTCCTGAGGCATAATAATTTTTTATAATTGGTTAAAGACTCTATTGTTTTTAGTTTTTTGGGGCTTCTTCGACTGTCTCCGGTTGGGTTTCCTCCTGTTCTTTTTTTGCCGGACTGACGGACGCCACCTTGTCATTTTTGGCT
The DNA here is from genome assembly GCA_002071685.1 of candidate division WS2 bacterium ADurb.Bin280. Taxonomy (GTDB): domain Bacteria; phylum Patescibacteriota; class UBA1384; order UBA1384; family DTJR01; genus MWBO01. The sequence continues at coordinate 26,967 of MWBO01000006.1, forward strand.
AAACGCATCAATCTAACTCCCTGTGTGTCCCTTCCCAGCTGTTTTGCCGACTTCATCGGGATTCTGATAATTTGCCCCATTTTGGAGACGATTATGAGGTCTTGGTTTGGGTCGTTTGTAATAATTGCTTCCACAACCTGACCTGTTTTGTCGCTTACTTTAGACGCTCTGACTCCGTATCCACCTCGCTTTTGCACTGGATAATTTTTTACAACCTGAGTCCTCTTGCCGTAACCATTCTCCAGAATTGTTACAATGTCATTCTTTTTGCCCTCTTCGCTATTGGGATCAAAACATCCCATCGAAATTACTTCGTCTTCCGATTTGAGCCTAATGCCAATAACGCCAGCGGCACTTCTGCCCATGGGTCTGACATCTTCCTCTTTGAAGACAATTCCTTGACCCTTTCTGGTTGCCATCACGACTGCGTCTTTGGGTGAGGTTATTTCTATAAACTTCAACTGGTCATTTTGGTTTAGCTTAATAGCTATTAGACCGGTTTTTCTGATGTTTTGATATGCATCTATCTTGGTTTTTTTCACTACGCCTTTTGCAGTCCCCATCAAGAAGTATTTATCTGTCATCAGGGTGTCTTTTCTTATTATTAACATGGCGGTGACGATCTCGTTTGGAGACATTTGAATGATGTTTACAATCGCTTGGCCCTTTGCTTGTCGCGACGCCGAGGGGATTTCAAAAACCTTTGTAGAAAAAACTCTTCCTATATTAGTGAAGAAATAAATTGTGTCATGGGTTTGGGCTGTTTCCATGATTATCACCTGATCTTCGTCTTTTGGTGTGATCCCAACGATGCCTTTTCCACCTCGATTTTGTTTTTTGTAAGCCTCCACGGGAACTCTTTTGATGTAATTGCTCTTGGTCAAAGTTATTACAACGGATTCGTTTGGTATCAGATCTTCGGCTTTGAAGTTTGTGAGCTCCTGTTTAAATATTTTCGTTCTTCTGGGCTCGCCATACTTTTCTTTTATTTCAATAATTTCTTTTTTTACAATTTCAAGAATTTTCTTGGGGTCTGCAAGAATTGCTTCGAGTTCGCCAATTAGTTTTCTAATACTGATAAGCTCGTCTTCAACTTTTTTTCTCTCAAGTGCGGCGAGAGCGGACAGTCTCATATCCAATATTGCATTTACCTGTATTTTGCTGAATTCAAATTTTGCAATCAAATTTTTTGCTGCATCTTCTCTGTTTGCGCTTTTTTTGATAATTTCGATAATTTCGTCGATGTGATCCAGGGCTTTTTTCAATCCCTCCAAAATATGCTCTCTCTCTTTGGCCCTGGCGAGATCGTATTCGCATCTTCTTCTGACCACTTCCTGCCTGTGCTTTATAAATTCGTTCAAAGCGCTCTTAAGATTTAAGATTCTAGGCTGAATTCTGTCTACAAGGGCCAAAATATTGATATGGTAGGCGCTCTGGAGCTGAGTAAGCTCATAAATTCTGTTTAGAACTTTTTTGGGATACGAATTATTTTTCAGCTCGATAACTATTTGCACTTCTTTATTTCTATCTGATTCATCACGAATATCGGTAATACCGTCAATTCTTTTTTCTTTCACTAACTCGGCTATTTTAGAAATGAGATCCGCTTTATTTACCTGAAATGGGATCGAAGAAATCATGATTTTGAAACCGCGCTTATCTTCCATGATCTCTGCTTCGCCTCTAATTATAATTTTGCCCTTACCTGTAGCGTAAGCATTTTTTATTCCCTCGGCGCCGTATATGGACGCACCGGTGGGAAAATCGGGCCCTTTAACAAAATTCATCAGATCTTCAAGCTCTGCATTGGGATTTTCTATAAGATGAATGATACCGTCGCATAGCTCAATCAAATTGTGAGGAGGGATGTTTGTGGCCATTCCAACAGCGATTCCGACTGTTCCGTTAAGCAGAAGGTTGGGGACCCTTGTTGGTAGAACGGTTGGCTCGTTTAGGGTGTTGTCGTAGTTTGGTGTAAGATCGACCGTTTCCTTATCAATATCTGAAAGCATGTCTGACGAAATTGCTGCCAAACGAGCTTCGGTATATCTGGGAGCGGCCGCTCTGTCACCGTCCATCGATCCGAAGTTACCCTGCCCCTGCACCAGAGGATGGCGCATTTTGAAACTTTGGGCCATACCGACCATTGTGTCGTAAACGGCCATGTCTCCGTGCGGATGATATTTACCCAAAACCTCTCCGACGATTTTGGCCGACTTTACAAATTTAGCCGAAGATGTCAGGTTCATTTCGCCCATTGCGTAGATGATTCTGCGGTGCACGGGCTTAAGACCGTCTCTGGCATCGGGAAGGGCTCTGGCGACTATTACGCTCATAGCATAATCAAGATACGACTGTTGCATTTCGTTGACTATCGAACGGCCGGCAATGGTTCCGTATTGGGTTTGTTTGACCATTTCAAGACGCTCTTGGAGCGCCTCGTTATTTTCTTCGACTAGCTCTTGACTGTTTTGTTCTAAATTTTCTGTTTGATCTTTTTCTTCCATTTTAAATATCTAAGTTTGAAACTGATTTGGCTCTTGATTGAATAAATCTCTTTCTGGGCAATACTTCGTCGCCCATTAGCATCGAGAAGGTCTCGTCTGCTGCTTGAGCGTCTTCAATTGTAACTTGCAGAAGTTTTCTATTTTCAGGGTTCATTGTTGTTTCCCAAAGTTGATGTGGGTTCATCTCCCCCAAACCCTTATATCTTTGAATGCTGAATCTGCTTTTGTTTTTTTCAAGTTCTTGAATTTTTGCGTCTTTATCTTGTTCGTTATAATAGTAAATTTTTTCTTTGCCTGACGAGATCATAAACAGGGGAGGCTGAGCGATGTAGATGAAGCCGTTTTCAATAAGCTGACGAAAGTGTCTGAAGAAGAAGGTCAAGAGAAGGGTTCTGATGTGGCTTCCGTCAACGTCTGCGTCAGTCATTATTATGATGCGATGATATCTTGCTTTACTAAAATCTGTCTCTTCGCCGATTCCCGCGCCGATGGCTACGATGAGGGCTTTTATTTCATCGGAAGAAAGCATTCTGTCAAATCTGGCTCTTTCGACATTTAAAATTTTCCCCTTTAAAGGCAGTATTGCCTGAAACTTTCTTTCACGACCTTGTTTTGCCGATCCGCCGGCACTGTCTCCCTCAACTATGAAAAGTTCTGATTTGGCGGCATCCTTTTCGCTACAGTCGGCCAGCTTGCCAGGTAGCGTCATTCCTTCCAGCGCTCCCTTTCTGATGACCGTCTCTCTTGCAGCTCTGGCAGCTATTCGGGCTTTTGCAGATAGAGCAACTTTCTCGATAACTTTTTTTGCTTCGGCCGGATGCTCTTCGAAATATTGCGAAAGACCGGATGAAACAATTGACTCGGTTATTCCTTTGATCTCGGGATTTCCTAATTTTGACTTTGTTTGTCCTTCAAATTGTGGGTTTGGGAGTTTGACGGAAATAATAGCGGCCAAACCCTCCCTCACATCATCACCCGTTAAGCCTCCTTCAATCCCTTTGACTAAGTCATTCTTTTTTGCGTAATCATTTATTGCTCGAGTAAGAGCGGTTTTGAAACCTGTTAAATGAGTTCCTCCTTCGGGCGTGGAAATATTGTTGGCAAATGAGTAGGTGTGTTCGTTAAAATCACTAGTGTAAGACAAAGCGACCTCCACCGAACACTCCTCTGTTTCTTTTTTGATGTAAATAGGTGATTCTATCAGCGATGGTTTGTTTTGACTAATGTGGCGAACAAAGGCACTGATTCCGCCTTCGAAATAAAAAGTGGCTTTCTTGACATCGTTTTCTTCTCTTTTATCGACTACGCTGATCTTTATACCTGCGGTAAGATATGCTTGTTGCCTGGCTCGATCTATCACTGTTTTGTAGCTGAAGTTCGTGTCATTGAATATTTCGCTGTCTGGTACGAATATAATTGTCGTTCCTGTCGTTTGAGAAGTTCCAATTTCTTCTAGCTTTGAAGCTACCTTTCCTCTGGAGTATTTTTGAGAGTAAATTTTTCCACCACGAGAGACTCTGGCTTCAAGCTCGCTGGAGAGGGCATTGACTACGGAAACACCAACACCGTGTAGGCCTCCGGAGACTTTGTAGCCGTCGCCTCCAAATTTCCCTCCTGCGTGCAAAGTTGTCAAAACAGTTTCGAGGGCAGATTTTTTCGTTTGCTCGTGAACATCAACCGGAATTCCTCGACCGTCATCGCTTTCTACAATTTTATTCCCCGGTAAAATTTCTATCTTGATATTTTTTGCGTATCCTCCGAGGGCTTCATCTATTGAGTTGTCCAAAACCTCCCATATCAAGTGGTGTAGGCCTTCGAGTCCTGTCCCCCCAATGTACATCCCCGGTCGTTTTCTGACCGGTTCAAGACCCTCCAAGACCGATATGTCCTTGGCTGTGTATGTTTGCTGATTTTTTGTTTGTTCTGGAGTCATAATATTTTCAATATTAAAAAGACTTCTGGTTAATTATACCATATATTGTGTGATTTTCCAATTAAAAGACCTTGCTTGATCTATCGAAATTGCCTTCAAATACTTTTCTGGAAAACCTGACAATATTAAGGTGCTCGCTGATTGTACCAGCTTGTTTTTGATATATCAAAAAATAATTACTTTTTGCCTTTAAAGGGAGTTCGTAGACTAGTTCGACAGTTTTTTCTTCTCCCGGATCAACAGAGAACCAATAGCCGAAAACCGTTTTTGAATTTTCGGTTTTGATGTCTATCGTAGAAGTTATGTCTTCTTCGGAAAGTTTTGCGCTGATCAATTTGCTTCCAAGGGGCACGACAACTCTTTGATAGTTTCGGTTGAGTATTTGTGGCCAAAGATTGCTGCGATGAAACCTTTTGACTTGCAGGCGGGCCTGTAAACTTTCTGATTCGTTTTTTGAAACGAGGTAGTCGATGCTTTGCTCGATATTTAGCGAAGACTTGCCCCCGTTTAGATTGGCGTTTATTACAGAAAGATAATCGCTTTGGGACTCAAGTGTTTTACCGGAAATTTTGATTTTTTCGCAAATTTCTTGCTTTCTTTGGTCGTTGAAAAAGGCAATAATTCTGCCTTTATGGATTTGCGATAGGCAATAGGGGATGAGTTTCCATTTGGGAATGTCTTTTAATTTTGTAGCAACTTTGGGAAAGAGTTCTTTGATAAGGGTCTTGGGTTCGTTTATCTCTTTATTTTTCGGATCTAGCCAGTATTGCTCGTCTATCTTCTCCGACATTATTTGTGTAAAATTTTCGCTGTTTATCGATGTTTCTTCGTCAATTTGTATTTCTCCCGTTAATTTAAGCAGGTCGATGAAAGCGAGCGAAGATATTGCAATTACGCCATCGCTTTTTCTGTCCCAACCTTGGGAAAAATACCACTCAATTGTTCTGGCCGCTTGAGGAAAGTCAAAAGACCAGTTTGCGTTAACAAAACTTTGTGGCCTGTCTTGCCAAGTCTGCGCCATCGGTTCGGGCAGGGGAACGTTGGTTTCATTTAGTATCTTATTATCCATTTTGTATGGATTGGTTTCAAAAGCGAGCTCGCTATTTAAAATGCTCCCCTTGACCTCCCAGATAGCAAAGCTACCCCAAAAGCCACCGGTGGGTCTAAGTTCGGCCGAATTCTGAAAGCCAACTATTATATCCTCGTTTCTCACCATCGCGGAAAGAGCGACTAGGTTGTATAGCTGAGTCCGAGAAAAAATTGCCATTACGGCAAAAACAAAGCCAATAATACAAGCAAGGGCAATCAAAAAATGTTTGCGCCGTCTCACGCTTTTAGTTGCCGACTTGTCTATTTTGACTTTTTGAGTGGCACAATTGAGACTTTTTGGACTAATCGAGTATTTTTTCCGCGCTTTTAGATCACTAAACCTGTTACCCCTCTTTGGTTGCATTTAGATTATTTTGATTTCTTGATGCTATTTAAGATTAGTGCATACCCAATGGATATGAATAAGCCAAATATTCCTGCAACAATGGCGTTTAGTGTGTACATCTTGGGGTTCGAGATAATTATCGGATCGGTGACGCTCACTGTAAATTTGGCCGAAGTGTCTTTGGCATTGTTGCTTTCAATTTTTTCTTTGATAATCGAAGAGAGCGTTTTTATCATTGCTTCCGCCTTGGCCTTGTCTTTTGAGCTGTAGCTCACATCAACGACGCTGGAAAGATCGGTTTTTTTCTTGGCAGTAAAAGTTTTTCCCAAATCTCTCAAGTTTGACGGTGGAATTTCGTAGCCGGCCCCCTGGTATGTTTCTGCAACTATTGAAGGGGCACCAATTAAGCCGATAACATTGTTGGCAAAGGTTGTCGCGACCTGTGTATTATAGAAATTATCATATTGGAAGTATTCGACATTTGATTGCGTTTGCAAGGGGCTACGAGTGATTTCTATGGCTGAAGATGATTGGTAAGTGGGGGGTGTTCCCCAAGTTAATATAAGCGTAATACCGGTAACGATTATAATGACCGACACTATCAAGATGATATTCTTCTTGATTATGTTTAAATAATCGATGATGTCCATTCTTCCTCCATCTAAATATTTTTTATAAATTTTTTTATCTTGATTTGAAAAATGTCACTGGAAAATTTCTTTGCTTCCTCGACCAGTAACTCTGATTTAAACTTGGTTCGCTCGAATCTTTTGAGCGCCTCTGCTATAGACTCTTTGTCTTGGCTTTCAAACAAAATGCCGGTTATCCCGTCTTTCAATATTTCCTTCGCCCCTCCGCGAGCATAAGCAATGACTGGCGTCGCTTGGGAAATTGCCTCTACCGGAACAATACCAAAATCTTCTTCGCCCGGAAAGATCAGGGCTTTTGTCTCTCTTATGAGTTGGTATTTTTGTTTGTTTGAAACTCTGCCCAAAAATTTAATATTTTTTTTGGCAATTTTTTTTAGATTTCTAAGCTCTGGCCCATCTCCGGCAATAAGCAGTTCTTCGCCGTTTTCATTGAAAGCTTGCACTGCCAGATCTATTCTTTTGTAGGGGATCAGGCGGCCCAGGCAAAGATAGAAATTTTTCTTTTTGCAATTAGCGGTTTTTATTATTTTTACCGGAGGATTGATAACAGTGGACTCCCTTTTATAAAATTTTTTTATTCTTTGCGATGTATTTGCTGAGTTGGCGATAAAAAAATCCACTCCCAGGTTTGTTTTGAGATCCCATTGCTTTAAATAATTTATAAAATATTTTCCAAAGGGAATTTTTGTCAAACGATTATCAATTTCGCTTTGCCAGACATATCTCATCGGGGTGTGACAATAACAAACATGGACTGATCCCACGGGCTTTTTGATGCCTTTGCCAATTGCTGAAGAGAGAGAAATTATCAAATCAAAGCCATTTAAATCCAGACTTTCTATAGCCTTCAATAGGAGCGGGGGAACGAGTTGGTGTTTTTTGTTGACGAAAGGGATTTTTTGCAAAAAGGAGGTTTTGACGTCATATTTTTTATATTCAGGCAATTTCTCTGCGTTATAGACGGTCGTAAAAAGCTTCGCCTCTGGATAAATTTCAAGTAATTCGTCTAGTACGCTTTCGCCTCCGCCACGCCAGGTTAACCATTCGGCTACTATTGCAACTCTTTTCGGGTACATTTTAGTAAGATCCCTTGCCTTTAATGATGGTGCTAAATGTCTTGAGCATGATGTAAAAATCAAACCATATCGACCAGTTTTCAAGGTAAAAAATATCGAGCCGTGCCTCTTCGTCAAAAGTCAGATCGGACCTACCGGATATTTGAGCTAGTCCGGTAATTCCAGGTTTTATTAGAAGCAATTTTCTCTGTTCTTTAGAATAATTCTTAACTTCTTTGGGCTGGTGTGGTCTTGGTCCCACCAAACTCATATTTCCGATTAGCACATTGACGAATTGCGGCAGTTCGTCGAGACTGGTTTTTCTCAAAAAAGCACCTACCTTTGTTACCCTTGGATCTTCAGCTATTTTGTAGACGGCGCTACCCGTTTTGATGTTTTTTTCTTCAATCAGCTTATCTTCAATCTCTTCGGCCCGCGAGCCACCATATTCACTGCCGGTGCATAGATCAATGAACATAGTGCGAAACTTTAGAGTTTTAAATTCGCCTTTATTTCCAGTTCTTATATTTTTGTAAATAACAGGACCCTTGGAATCTATCTTTATTAAGATGGCAATTATTGCAATCAATGGAGATAGGATTATCAGGGCGATTGACGAACCAATGATGTCAATCAATCTTTTGAGCGCAAATCCCCAGCTGTCGAGGGGAGTTCCCATAAACTCAATTATCGGAATGCCGGCGAATGCGTCAAACTGGAGTGTTCTTGCGCCGACCTGTGCGTGAGCGGGCACTGCTTTGAAGACAACTCCGGCCTCTTGGCAGGTTTGCATTATTTCAAATAGCTTCTGGTTGGATAAGGCGGTATCAACAACAATGACCTCATCTAGTTTTTTATTTGAGATTATTTCCGGCAAGTCAGCAATTTTTCCAAGTTTTTTTTCATCGCTTGCATCGTCGTCAGTTATTAATCCGACCAGATCATAACCGAGGTTTTTGCGGTTTCTTACTTGGGCAATTATGTGCTTAATTGTTTGGCTGGATGGCCCGACTAAGGCCAATTTTTTTTTCTTGACGCCAAAAATATAAAGATTAGATTTGATGAAGTTTATGATTGTTCGCCCCAATCCCACTCCCACTATGGAGAGAATCCAAATGTAAAAGACTATTATTCTTGAGAAGAAGTCACTTCTATTTATAAAAACCCAAAGAACCACGGCCATTGCGCCAAGACTGGCGCCTGCGATGATTTGTCCAATCTCTTTCATTCTGTTTCGCTGACTACCGTATAAACCGGCAAAAGCGAACGCTATGGCATAAACAGGGAGGAGCATCAAGGCCAGAGTAAAATATTGCTGGAACGGCCAAATATAAACAACTGGAAGGGGAATGGAGTTTGCTCTCGCATAGTATGCAATCACAAAAGAAGCAAGTACCATCAGTAGATCGATGGGCAAAGTTATTATTGTCAGAATTTGTTCGGCCTTTTTCATGATCCTATATATATTATATGTTTTATATTTTGCAATTTATAGCACCTTACGCGAAATAAATCAATGTTCTTATCCGTTTTTTTAAAAAACCGGCACCAAAAACCCCGCAAATTGCGGGGTTTTTGGATCTTTTTGGTTAACTATTTTGATTTTTTGAGCATTGGTAAACCAGTTCGAGAGTTTTCCATTACTTCGTAACCGCTTGGAAGATCGCAGGCATTGCTCTTCTCTTCCTTGGCAAAGTAGTAAATGGTTTGCTGTCTGCCACCTCTTAGAGTGACGTCCTTGCAGTGTAGGTAGTACTCCTCGCCGGTTTTGTTAGATTTTTGACTATAAGCCACTTTTTCCACCCCCTCTCTTATTTTTCTTTAGATTATAATCTGATTATAGGGTTGGCTTATGGTTTGTCAATAGCTCGTCAACCTGATATTTTTTATCGGCCTTTCTGTTTTTGAAGTAAAGTGCCGTCGGTAGAAGTAGGATTATAAGGTATGTGGCGATACTTTCCCATCGTGAAAAAACGCCCAAATAATTTTTTAACATCAAGACATTGACTATCAAAAAATCAAGGACAACAACGACGGCAAATAGATAAATGCCTTGAAACAGAGCCGTTTTAAATTTCTTGATCGCTTTTTTGTCAATGATTAAATATTCGGTGATGATGACAAAAATTAAAGTAAGGGCAAAAAGGTAGGGGTCTCTCTCGTATCTTCCTCCCGATACAACAATTTCAAGTAGCAGGAAATATACCAAGTATATTAGAGCGCCCTTTAATATATAATTTAATGCCGGTCGCGCCTTTGACAAATTTATTTTTATTTTCATATGCCTCCCTTTTAATTTATTTGAAATTACTCCTGTTTTGATAGCTCGTCAAATAACTGACTCTTTCAGGCAATTTCTTATGAATAATTTTCTGTGTTCGCAGGTCGGTCCGTGCGTTTTAATTGCCTGTCTGTGATCGGCCGTGCCATAGCCGAAATTTTTTTCAAATTTAAAAAATGAATATTTTTTTGCCAGTCGTTTCATAATCTCATCTCTGGTGGTTTTGGCAATAATGGAAGCTGCCGCTATCGTCGCAGATACTTGATCGCCCTTTGTGATTCCTGTTTGAGGTGTAGTGGAGGATGGTAGGGTGAAGTAGTCGATTATCAGATAGTCGGGTTTGATTTTTAGATCACAAATTGATCGTTCGTAGCATAGGTACATTGCTTGCTTGATGCCTAGGGAATTTATTTCCTCGGTCTGACAAACGCCAACTGACCATGCAATCGCTTTTTCTTTGATCTTCAGTGATATTTCTTGGCGTCTTTTTGCAGAAAGTTTCTTGGAGTCATTGACCTCAAAATCAAAACCTTCTATCGGCGCTATTACGGCTGCGCTAACCAAAGGACCGGCAAGGGCGCCTTTGCCGGCCTCGTCTATTCCACAAATTTTCTCAAACCCTCTCCTCTGAAGATTTCGCTCGAAGTCCATATTCGGCTTGGAGGGGATTTTAATCTTCATTTTAGTTTGCCGGTCTGGTCGGTTCCGGTGGAACGGGTGGTGTGTTGACCGCCTCTTGCGAGAGATCGTCAGAGATCAAGGCACTTTCAGCATCGTCGGTGCTATTGCTATTTTGGCAACCACCAACTACTAGCGCGAAACAAAGTATCAATAAAAACGATCCGATTTTTTTCATTTTCCTCCTTTATTTTGTTTAATTATAATTAAAAATCGCTTTTTTTGCTAGAGATTAGATCTTGATTTAACTATGGAGCTAATTATAAAAACCACCAAAAGAGCCACACCGGATACGGCAAGAGCTTTTATTATATTGATACGCTCCTTGTCGGCTGAAGAGATATCTTGATCTTCTGTTGTTTGGATAATCTGCTCTGGCGATGCTTCGCTACCTGGTGTTTCTGTCGGATTTATTATTTCTGTCTGCTCGTCCTGTTCTCTTTCCATATCAACGCGGGGGGCTTGGCTTTGATCGATTTGTACATCGCTCGTCTGCGGTGCTTGGATTACTACAGTTTTAATAACTTCATCTTCTTGGATTGGTATCTGATCTTCGACGATGACGGCTTCGCTTTGAGCGTAGGCACTCCAATCATCACTTGAGGCATAGGCATCTGATTGCGAGAACTCGCACGAAGCGCTTGCACTGGCGGACCCATCCTGCGCATTTGCACTTGCTTGACAAGAGTCTTCTCCTAGAGAAGTTTTTGGGGCAAAAAATAGAGTAAATGCAAATATCAATACGATCAATATATTCATCTTGCCTGAAAACTATCTTAAAAAAAGAGTTAAGTCAACCTTGGGTTTTAAAAAACAATTGTTGAAATCAAAATAGAGTTTATTATGGCGAATCCATAAAAAAGATTTCTTGTAGTTCTGGGAGTTGGTTGTAGGTAAAACATTGCCGTTATTAAGAGGTTGATCGCTGCTGCGTAAGCAAAAAAGCGTTGTGAAGTTATTAGCGCAATAATCGCCATCGAGACAAAAACAATCGCCATCGTCTTCTGATAAAAGAGTGTCGACTCATTTTTAAACAATTTTCTTTTTTTTGCTGCTTGGGTGAGTTGTGCCCCTCTGATAAAAATAACTACCCCCAAAACCCAGATAACAATTAGAATCCACATTGTAATTAAATGATAGTAGATTTAATTGTAAAAAGCAAAAAGGGTCCGGGGGACCCTTTTTGCTTTTAAAGGCATTTATTTCAATTACTGCTCGTCTCCATCTTCCTCTTCATCTTCATCTTCTTCATCATCATCATCGCCCCAGTCTTCTGCCTCTTCGTCATCGTCTTCTTCTGTTTCTTCTGTCTCTTCTTCAGTTTCTTCTGTTTCTTCTTCTTCCATTACTTGATCCTCATCTGACATGTCAAACACCTCCTTCTCGTAATTTTATTTTTGTTAGTTAAAGTATAACAATCAAAACCAAAAAGCAAAATCATGTCAAGACTAAAATGCACAGGCCCGCCGTTGCGGCGGGCCTAAAGTGCTGGGGCTGTTAGTCTTCAGCCCTTTATCATCGCAGCTCCTCGCCCGATGATTTCCAGAACTTCGAGGGGATCAAGCGGTCTACCCTCGACCAGAGAGAAAAACCCCCAAAGGAAGAGGGCCACCAAGGCCACGATCGCCCAGAGGGGGATTTCCCGGGTCTTTGCCTTAACTTGCTCATCTTTGCTCATTGCCGTCCTCCTGTTTGTGCCTTATTGGTGAGCATGCGCAGATTATGCCTCTTTTTATATATTTTTTCAAGAGAGGAGGTCTTTTTTGAAGCCGTAGCTGGGAGAAGGCGAAAAGTTTAAACCGACAGTCGAGGCAAAGCAGGTCGTTTTTTTGCCATATTTTGAATTTATTTGTTCGCTGATTATCTCAATCTTACGTTTTGTTTCAAATTTAGGACATAGCGAGAGTTGCCCATTGTTCTCTTTTAAAGATGAGCACCAGACACCTATTTTTCTAACCGAATTTTTAAGAACCAGATTTCCCAAAGTTTTTTTTGCAAAAAAATGTAAATTTGTAGCGAGATCTGTTGGAGCTTTGATTCTTTGGGTCTTGGCGAAGCCGCTGAAGTCTTGAAATCTAAGATATATTCCTATCTGGCCACAAACAAGACCCTTGTTTTTTAGTTCGCAGGCTATGTCTTGGCAAAAAAATAATGCTACTTTGTCGATTAGATTCTTGTCAAAAGTATTGAAGCTTAAGGTTTTTGACCTCGATATTGATTTGGGTTTTGTCACTAAGTAGTATGGTTTGACAGGTTCTCTATCGATGCCGCGCGCTATATTAAAAAGTTTCAAGCCATAGGAATTGAAGATCAACGTGAGAGTTGTCTGGTTGACTCTACGCAAGTCCTTGAAAGACTCAACTCCCATGCGATTTAACCGCTCCTTGATTCTATTGCCGATCCCGCAGGCTTCGTCGAGTTCAAATTGATCTAAAAATTGTATTTCTTCTCCGGTCTCAACGATAGTCAAACCATCTGGTTTTTTGGCTTCACTCGCCAGTTTGGCGATGAATTTGTTTGTAGCGATGCCGCAAGAGCACTTGATGTACTTTCCCAATCGCTGGGAAATCTCTTGTTTTATTTCGCCAACCAGAATTTTTGCCTCTTCGGAGTTTGACACGCAATCGCTTAAATCAAGAAACGCTTCGTCGATTGAAAATATCTCAACCTGAGGGGTTTTGGAAATAAAAATTTCTATAAATTCCCTCGAGAGCGCTTCATATTTTTGGCAATCTGCTTTAATCAGGGGTAGCCGAGGACAAATTGCTAGGGCGTCTTTTATTTGTGTGCCTGTTTTGATTCCGAGTTTTTTCGCCTCAATGGATGCGGCTATGATAATTGATCTTTTTGAGGGACCGACAACGGCCATGGGGCGACCTCTAAGGGCGGGCCGAGCTTGTTGTTCGACCGATGCGAAATAAGAATTCATGTCGATGTGAGCAATAATGCGATCGTTCATTTGAATTAAAAAAAAGATTCTTCTAGCACCCATGATAATCGTGTGCCGTCGTAGGTAATTTTATAGCTATTTGCGTTTGATGAGACGTGAAAGCTCAATAGTAAAACAGATCCGCTCCTCGTCTTATAAGATAAATCTATCGATTCAATCTTGATTAGTCGTCCCTCGTATTTAAAGGCAATGGGGGACAGAGTGCCGGCGCTAAATCTCGCCAAAACTTCAATGTTTTGATTGATGGTTTTTTGTTCTGACATATTTTTACAATATCGAACAAAAACCGAACATGTCAATATGTTGAAAAATGACTAGCGTCCCCGCGGTGGTGATCCGTGGGGGCGCGATGAAGCGGAGAATTAGAACTCGAGCTGGAGGTTTTGTGGAAAGACGGGGTGTCCGTCGAGGATTTCTAGGGGAAGATGGAGTGTAGTGTTGACAAGCAGTGTGATCATTTAATGTTTTTGCTCTCAATCTCTCTCCTGCGACCCTGCTTTTATGTATGCGGGTGCTCCTCCGTATCTGCGTTTTGCGAGTGGTTCCAGGAAGCGGTCCGAGAGGTTGTCGTCAATCTTCCGGCAGTAGCTAAGGGTGTATTCATCCGTGAACACGTTGCTGGGGTTTTTGAACCACCGAGGTGAGAGCTCGAGGGCGATGTCTAGGATGAACACTAGGGCGAGATTGGGAAACTCTTTACACTGGGCGATAGTTCCCCATGCTTGGCAGTTGAGGGGGCGGTCGCTTGCTAGCGTTTTCGGGGTCATTACATCAGGTAGGCGTGCCACTTCATAGGCCGCAATCGTGGCCTTGGTACCGAACTGCTCATGATACTCGATCACCTTGAGACGAAGCTCGGCTTCTTTATCTTTTTCAAAACGAAACAATCTATTTATTTTTTGCATAGCATTATTACTATGCAATTTGGTTTGATACCACAAGTGTTTTATCTGCACAATTTCCTCCTGGCACTCTACCGCGGGAGTCTCATATGCTTCGGAACTTATTCAATTATTTATGAAAATTAACGACTGCGGGGTGTGTTGCAAAAAAACCAGGCTTAGTAAGTTTGACAGATAGGCCAATTTATGCTTTAATCATTTGCTTGCAGTTGTTCACATAAAACTGGAGGGGAGGTGAAACTGTGAAGCTTTTAGCGTCGTTTTGGAGTGACCAGGACGGGCTGACCGCTGTCGAGTACGCCCTGATGGCCGTCCTGGTCGTTGTTGTTGCCATCACGTTTTACGGCTCGAGAGAGCCGAAGTGATGGCGGCAGTCGTATTGGTGGCCTGGGGGTCGGGGTTCGTGGTTCAAGCCCACGTGCTCTGACCCTTTTTTTTTAAAAAAGTTTACCCGAGGAGAACTTATCGCTTTTGGTGGGGGTTTGAGAAGTGTTGTCGCTTGAGGTAATTTGATCTGCAATCATCACGCTTTGCTCTTGTCTTTTTCCTTCAAAATTTTCTGCTACTTTTCTGTATTTGCAATAATCGCAATCTTCGCTTGCCTCTGGAATTGTGTCGCTGTCGAGGCATTGTTTGGCTTTGTTGATTGTGGGCTCTATCCAATCGCATTTTCCTTTGTGCTCGATCAGCTTAATCTTGAAATCAAGCTTACCATCAAATGCCTCCTTGTCTTTGTCGCCGTTACAATAAACAAAGTACCCGCTTTCTAAAACATCAAATCCATTCTTGCGAAAAAGCCACTGATAAATCTCCATCTGGCGCTTATAGCCGTCTTGCCAAGGAGCGTCAAGAGTGACTTCGCCTTCTTTTGCAGTGGATTTGTAATCGACTACTATTAATTGATTTTTGTCATTGATCCAAATGTCGTCTATTGCGCCACTAATGATTAAATTAGCTTTTTCGTAAAAATACTTGATCCCTTCAAAATTTTCGCGCCATGTATTGAGATCTTTGTGAGCGAACGGGATGGCATTTATTTTATAGGACTCCATCAGAGGGTGGGACTCGCCATTTGCTCTGTGAATATCGAACTCTTTTTTCAAAAGGTGATCTACTGCCGAATTAAGTGAAAAGGGGAAACCGGGCGGCCTGCCGATTCCAAGCCGCTTGTCCAGATAAAAGCATCGCGGGCATTCCACGAAGAGGTCTATTCCGGATCTCGAGAGCCTAAAAGGCTCTTTGGATTTTGGGTCATAGAGATACTTCTTCAACCTTGGAGGGTTGTAAAATGCCATAAATCGGACGAGTTTTTATCTTTATCTTATTCTTCTCTTGGTTGCTTGGGTCTTGCAATAGACACAACAATCTTTCTGCCTTCGACCTCTTGGTCGTTGTACATTTCGATCGCTGCTTTTGCCTCTTCAGGAGTTGCCATTTCGACAAACCCGAAGCCCTTGCTTCTACCGGTTTCTTTTTGCGTGATAACTACAGCTGATTCGACTTTTCCAGCTTTGGAGAAAATCTCTTCGAGTGCGCGGTCATCAACACTATAGGGAAGATTGCCAATAAACAATCTTTTTTCGTTTTCCATTTTTCTTGCTAACCTTACTTACTTTAAGTTATAGTGCTCGACCACTCACTCTAACGGGTTAAATTATAGCACAAAATGAGAAATTTTGCAATAGTCTGAAGGGAAAATCACTTTTTGTGTTTCTGGGTTTGATTTTTTGACGAAAAAACAATATGATTGATCGTGCATGAAAAGAGTTATTGAAGTAAAAAATCTGGTAAAAAAATACTCCAAAACAACCGCCGTTGACAGTATTTCTTTTGAAGTTTTTCAGGGTGAAGTTTTTGGATTGTTAGGAGAAAACGGAGCAGGAAAATCGACAACTCTTGAAATAATCGAAGGGTTGAGACGACCGACCTCGGGAGAGGTGAAAGTCTTGGGGTTTGATGCCCAATCGCAGAAAAAACAGATAAAAAAGAAAATTGGCGTTCAACTGCAATCCTCGGCTTACTATAACTTTCTAACTCTTAAAGAAATTTTAAATTTGTTCTGTACTTTTTATGAAAGCAAAACCGAGCCCATGGATCTTTTGCGGATGGTCAATCTAGAGGAAAAGGCAAACGCTTATGTAAATTCTCTCAGCGGTGGTCAAAAACAAAGGTTTTCCATAGTCGCTAGCTTGGTAAATAATCCGGAAATTGTTTTTCTCGACGAGCCGACGACCGGACTTGATCCTCTTGCCAGGCGAAATCTCTGGAATTTAATATCTCAAATTAAAGCCGAAGGCAAGACGGTTGTTCTAACAACGCACTACATGGAGGAGGCCGAGGCGCTTTGCGACAGGATTGCCATTATGGAAAAGGGAAAGATTCTAGCCATGGATGAAACTCACAAGTTGATAGAAATGTCGGAAAATCCTTTTTCAATCAGCTTTGTGCTTGGTTCAAAAATAGACAAAGACGCTTTTTCCAAAGTAGTATCTTGCGGGGAAATTGAAAATATTTTCGGAAAAAAGAATCATTTTATTTTAAGGATCAAGGACAGAGCTTGCCTGAACAAAGCCCTTCCGCTTGTCATGAAACTTAATCCCGACAGTATTCAGGTCGGCCAAGCAACTCTGGAGGATTTGTTTATAGATTTAACAGGAAAAGTAATAGGAGAATAAGGTGTTTTTAAAACTCTTTGTAGCCGATATCAAGATGATGTTTCGAAACAAGCAAGCGCTTTTTTGGGCTTTTATGTTTCCGGTTCTCTTCTCTTTTATTTTTGGATTTTTCTTCGGCAAAGAGGCAAAGAGCGGAACCATTGCGATAGTAAATAATTCTAAGACGCAAATTAGTGAAAGCTATGTCACAGCTCTGGAGGATGCAAACATATACACGGTCAAGAAAGACATTTCTCTCGAAGAAGCGAGCGAACAGATCGAGAGCGGAAAGATTGTGGCGGCAGTTGAAATTCCCGAATCATTCGGAGAATTGCCGAATTTGTCTGAACGGATGGTGATGATGCAGGGCGCTCCTTCCGATAGTAACAACATCGAAATTCCCAAACAAACGCTAAAAATTTTCCTGGATCCGGCCAATGCTCAGGCTAATGCTCCGTTGATCGGCTTTACGGATAAATTTTTAAGTCAAGTAAATTTAACTGCGCAGAACGCTAGCGAGATTTTCACATACGAACAAGAAAAGACTAATAATAAAGACTTAACTTACTACGATTTTGTTCTGTCGGGTATCTTGGGCCTTTCGGTAATGAACTCTTCAATAACTGGCATTGCAATTGCTATGAGCAAGTATCGCGAAGATAAAATTTTAAAAAGAATCACTACAACTCCTGTTCCTACTTGGGCTTTTATTTTGGCGGAAGTTTTGTCGCGTTTAATTTTAAATGTATTACAAATATCTGTGGTTCTCTCTATCGGCATTTATTTTTTTGATGCCAATATTTATGGCAGTATTTTTGCTTTAGTGATGGCGACGATGCTTGGAGCTTTACTTTTTCAACTAATAGGATTTGCGATTGCAGCTCTTTCAAAAACTACTGACGCCGCTCAAGGTATGGGCACGGCGATTACTATTCCAATGATGTTTTTGGGGGGTGTGTTTTTCCCAATAGACTCTTTGCCCAAATGGCTTTATGCGGTTGTTCAATATTTTCCGTTATCACCATTGCTTAAAATTTTAAGAAATATTTCTTCAGAAGGCGCTTCGCTTTTTGCTGATAGCAAGAGTCTTTATATAGTATGTGCTTGGGCAATTGGTGTGCTTATTTTTTCGATATGGCGCTTTAGACTCTCCGACGAGTAATTGCGCTTGAATAAAAGATTAAAAAGTAATAAAATCTTCCCAAGACGGCGATCTCAAATCTTGGAGGTGTTTTCCTTGACAGATACGCTGGTGATTGGCGTCTGTGAGCCCAAGTCTTCAATTCCGACTCTTCTTGAAGAGGTGGGGGAAGGGGCTTACATTCGTCCGGTGGAGTTTAGGGTCGTACGGCCCAACGAAGGTCCGAAGGCCGCCGAGTTGATTGGCTCGTTGCGCCCAAGGAAGACGGTGGTCGTTGTGGGGGCTACGGCGAGAGCGACGTTTATTGTGCCAAGTGCCGCCGTAATGGGCGAAGATCGTCAGCAGTGGCTTGACGGTGGCATATACAAGTTTGAGAGCCACCGATCTATCGAGCTTCCTGGGTGTGGCAAAACGGCCGATCTTCTTGCGCGACTAGCCGATGGCCAATGGGAGTATTGCCGGTATACCCAGTGCGGCACCATAATTCTCGAGGGGAACGCCGTCATCGGCGCATGTCTAGAGACGCGTACAAGGGTGATTGCCTTGCTGGTTCCCGAGCAAGAAATCGACGGTTGCTTCGATGAGGGCTTCTCGAAGGTGGCTGTCGATGTCGTCTGCGGGCTGATTCTCCAGTAGCTGGCAAAGCGTATCAAGGGGCCCGCCCAAGGCGGGCCCTTTGCCCTTTTAAGATTACTTTTATCAATTTCGTGACAGTTTGTGTATTTTCAGATCTTTTTAAAGTGAATGGGTCGGTTTTGGTGTCTGCTTGTCTATACTTCGTACTTGAACCGGATTTATAAGGTGAGTGTATTCTCGCATTTATTTGCGCTTCGCTTGGAAGATTGTAATGGGAGATTTCATATTGATCGGTGGTGAGACAAAGCTTCTTGTTTAAATACTCAAAAAGTATTTTCGCCTGCGCTATCGGTTGATTTTTCCCATCAATAATTTTTGTTTTGAGATCGATTTCGTCTATTTGAAGTTGAATAAACTTCTTGATTTCTCTTGATGATTTCAGCTTGACGGATTCGCCTCCATAAACATATGGATCTTGAAATTTCTTTAGCTTATTTTTGCCATCATAGACGGCGGAAATTTTATAAAGACCGGGTGGAATGGAATTTGATTTTGCATGCCCCTATGAATCGGTTGTGAGGGCTTTGTTTCCCAGCATGATGACGGCATCTGATACAGCAAGATTATTTTGGTCAATTACTTTGATGTCAACGGAGGCGGTATCTTTGAATTTTCCCAGCTTTTTCAAAATCGAATCGTACCATTTATTATAAGCATCAAGGGTTTTTTGGTAATTTTTGGATACAGCGTTTTCGATGGTGCTGGCGCCAATTTTGAGTCTGATCGCCGCTTTTTCATTTAGTGGGGCGTTTTCATAGTTACTCTTAATAAAGAGACCCTTTTCAATTTCCTCTTTGGTAAATAGAAGCAAACCAAAATTTTCTACCACGTCAATTTATTCTAGTCGATCGCGATAAATACCAAAATCCGCAATGTTTTTGAGATTGCTTTCAGAGGAAGAGGCGAATTTTGCTTTTGTAAGGTATGTATTTAGCCCGACTTCTTGTTCTTGGCTTTGTTTGATGGGAGCAATGTCAGGAAAGTTCGTCTGAAGCATCGCTTGCATAAATTTAAGCAAAGTAATGCAAGCAGGATGGTCTTTGGGCGGACCTTCATCGCTTATTGCCGACTTGAAATCATCATTTTCAGGATAACACCAGCTGGCAAATACCGCCCACATTTCCATTCGGTTGGTCTTTTCATTTGTTGTCGCGGGATAGCAAAAGCTAAAATATCTTGAATCGCCGAATCCTTTTTTTCATGGCATTTAGACGACTTCATTAGTTCGATGGCTGTATCAAGATTTGTATTGAAATAATTCGTATTAATTTTATCTGTAGAAATATTGGTACAAAAATCAATGATGTGAAAGGCTTCGTGGGCGACTGTTCTCGTCGGCGCATTTGCGATTGCCATTCTCAATATAATCCCCGTCCTCGGGCCGCTTGTTGTATTTGTTTTCATGCTTTCAGCGCTTGGTACTCTGGTAATATCAGTGGATAAATTTCTCAAAGCTCAAAGATAGAGAGCGTAAAAGCTTTTGAACTTTTTCTAAGAGAGTTTTTCTAGTGCCTGATAGACAATCATAGCCGGCCAAACAATCGCCTTTAGAATGCCCAAAACTCCAATCCAGAAGCTTTCGGCATTGGCGATGTAATAAACAAGCGCTCCCACGAAGCCGAGACCGTAAACTGCACTCGACGATTGTTCTCCACGAATATTGCACTTCATACTT
The DNA here is from genome assembly GCA_002071685.1 of candidate division WS2 bacterium ADurb.Bin280. GTDB lineage: Bacteria > Patescibacteriota > UBA1384 > UBA1384 > DTJR01 > MWBO01. The sequence goes on from MWBO01000006.1 coordinate 47,464, forward strand.
CACTCCCTCTTTTATTTTTTGAAAATATTGTTGCGATTAATTCCACGACTGTTGCAATTGAGGTACCGAAAACAGCAAGCAAGATGATAATTCTGGCTATGATTTCCCAGTTCCCGCTGTAAGCCGTGAAATCGAAAGGAAAGATATAATACAGGGAGATGAGGACTATCAAGGAAACCACACTAGTGAGCGTCTTTAGAATGTGACGGATTCTTATTTCGGGAATAATAATCAAGATAATATTTACCATTATCGTGATGGAAAATGAAATGTAGAAGAGAGGCAAAACAGCAAAAAACGAATCACTGATGAAACTAAACCACTGCACCAATCTACTGAAAATTGATATCAAGATAATATTTACAAGTATTTCGATAATGTAGTCACCCGTTCTGTTTCTATTTTTTAGGCTCATTTGGTTTTTTTGATATCCTCGAACGCTCTTAAAACTTCAAGGGGTATGGCGAAGATAACGGTGTTTGATTGATCCGAAGAAAGATCGTTCAATGTGTTGAGGGTTCTTAGGTGAAGTGCTCCCGATGATTCGGAAAGGGTCTTGGCAGCTTTTGCCAAGTTGCTTGAAGCGATCACCTCTCCCTCAGCTTTGGTAATGACTGCTCTTTTTTCTCTTTCTGCTTCGGCTTGTCTGGCAATTACTCTTTTCATGTCCTCGGGTAAAGAAACGTCTTTGAGATCGACATTTTGAACCTTTATCCCCCAAGGATCGGTCAATTGATCGACAATTTTTCTGATTTGCTCCGATACTTTGTCTCGCTCGGAAAGTAAAGTGTCGAGATCTACCGAACCGACTATGTTTCTCATTGTTGTTTGAGCGAGTTGGGAAATGGCGTAAAAAAAGTTCTCCACTTCAAGAACCGCCTTGCTGACATCATCCACTTTGTAGTAAATAACTGCGTTTATTCCGACGGAAATGTTGTCTTTTGTGATCGCTTCTTGATTTGGCACGTCAACAGCTTTGACTCTGATATCGACTTTTGTCATCGATTCAAAAATGGGCAACACCAAACACCATCCCGGGGATTTTATGGACTCAAACTTGCCGATTCTGAACTTTACACCTCTTTCGTACTGATTGACCTGTCTAATGCTGGCAATTATTATTACGACGATCGCTATCAGAAGATAGTACATATGAACCTTTCGTATTTTGCTTACATTCTATCATTTATTTAGCGAAAAATCAAAGGTAAATTTGATAATAGTGCAGATTTTTTAAGGTAATAAACGGCTCATTTGGGTGAGCCGTTTATTTTTTTCCGGTTTTTAGCTTCCTTGTTGTTTCGCGATAGGCGATCGATGGAATTTTCTCTTTGTTTGCCAAAAGATAGCTTTCAACTTCAAAGCGATAATGGGTTGTTAAACTTCTTAAAAGCCACGAGACTGCCTTTGTAATTAGAATGTGATTCTCTTTTTTAAGTCGATCGATAGTTTCAAAAGAGAGGTTTTCTAATCGTCGATTTTTGATTTGTCGAGTGGGTTTGACTTGTAATACAAGGCTGGCTCTTCTTAACTGAATATTTTTTGAAATAGAGAAATCCTCGACAGTCTTTTTAAATTCTTCAAATCTTTCGATCGCTTCATTTCCTTCAAAGAGTGATTGGCACAAACTATCGCATTCCGCCCATCCCGTCGTCTTCTCAAGCCACTCTTCAAGCTTGTGCATGTCGATGTTTTGTCTGGCACTTTTTGAAAAGGAAATAAATTTTCCAGCGAAGTTTAGAAAGTCGAAGGTGTCTGATTTGATTAAAATATCCAAAACATCGAGTAGCTCCTTGCCCTCTAAGGAATTAAGCTGTTTCTTGTATTTTCTTAAAACTTTATCGCGTGAAGGAGATTTTATGTTTAGAAAATTTCTTTTTGTGCCGAGATATTTTTTTACAAATTCTTGGCGATCCTCGCTAATTTTTTGGGAAAAATTTTGCAAGTCAGACTTGATGGAGTGGGCGATCGCGCTTGGTTTGTTTGACTGTTTTGTCATTCTCCTTGATATGAAGTCAGGCGAGCAATTATTTTGAATTTTCTTTGCTTTCCATCGTGACCGATAATTTCGTCGGTTTTGTTTTTCTGATAGTAATCGGAGAGCTCAACGGATAAAATCTCTTTGAGAGTACTGATCTCTTCGTTGTTTGCCTTGATATCCATCACAATCTTTTCGCACTCGCTTTTCGACATGACCAGCTCTTTTTCTCTTCGTTTTTTTGTTTGCGCCTCTTTGGCTTCCTGAGCCGCTTTTTGATATTGCTCGCTATTTTCTAGTTCGCTTTTTAGCAGATCCTTTGATACCTTATTCTCGCTTTCAAGATCTTCTATCATTTTGATTCTGTTTTGGATGGTTGATAATTCCATTTTTTAACCCCGCCTTTATTTTTGGCTCGAGGACTAGGATTCGAACCTAGATTCACGGCTTCAAAGGCCGCTGTCCTGCCATTAGACGATCCTCGAATAACAAAATTTAAAAACTAACATTTAGTCACGTACCCCACTTTACCCTATCTGTGTTTTTTTCTCAATATTACGACGAGCAAGAAGGTCTAGTCACGCCATCTTTGATAGCTGCTTTTGCGACTGCTTTGGAGATTTTTTTGACTACACTTTTGTCGAGTGGGCTCGGTAATATATTTTCTGCAGATGGGTTTTTTATTGTCAAAGAAAGTTCGTTGGCTGCGGCGATTTTCATATTTTTGGTAATTTTTGTGGCAGCTGCATCAAGAGCGCCTCTGAAAATTGCCGGAAAGGCCAAAACGTTATTCACTTGATTTGGAAAGTCTGATCTTCCGGTTGCCACTATTGCGGCTCCGGCTTTTTTCGCTACAAGGGGATCTATTTCGGGCGTTGGATTTGCCATAGCAAAAACAATCGGGTTTTTTGCCATCTTTTTAATCATTTGGCTGCTCAAAATATTGGGGGCGCTCAATCCGATAAAGACATCTGCGCCGATAATTGCTTTTTGCAGATTCCCCGTCGTTTTGACAGCATTTACGTCTTGGCAGATTTGTTTTTGGTATTTGTTTAAATTTGTTCTTGAACAAACTAGTCCGTCTATATCAATCAGTCGCATTTGGCATTTTCCGTTTGCGTAATCGCTGATCATTCTCGCTGTTGCAGTTCCTGCCGCCCCTAGGCCGTTGACGACAATTGTTGTATTTTCAATTTTTTTTCCGACAACTTTGAGAGCGTTTATTAGTCCGGCCAAGACCACTACGGCAGTCCCGTGTTGGTCGTCGTGCATTACCGGAATTCCGACGTCCTGCAACTTCTCTTCTATTTCAAAGCATCTCGGAGCCGATATGTCTTCAAGATTAATTGCACCAAAAGAGGGCGCAAGAGCTTTGATTATTAATATAAGCTCGTCTGTGTTTTGGCTGTCAAGGCAAATGGGAAACGCATCAATATCAGCGAATTGTTTGAAAAGAAGAGCTTTTCCCGCCATTACTGGATGGGCTGCCAAAGGGCCGATGTTTCCCAGCCCCAAAACAGCCGATCCATCGCTAATAACGGCGACAGAATTTTTTCTGATGGTGTATTCGAAGGATAGACAGTTTTTTTTGTGAATTGCCTGAGAAACCGCTGCAATTCCCGGTGTATAAAAAACGGACAAATCCTTGGCGGTTTTAATATTAACCTTGGAAAAGACGCCGATTTTTCCCTTCAAATTTTTGTGAAATTCAATTGATAGTTTGCCGAAGTCCTCGCTCATTTGGAGCTCCCCGCTGCTTTGGCAAAAGACGAAAAAAGAGGATGGGGGCGCAAAAACCTAGTTTTAAATTCGGGGTGAAATTGGACACCGACGAAGAAAGGGTGATTTTTGATTTCGATTATTTCAACTAAATTCTGCTGGGGATTTAAACCGGCGACAACCAAGCCGAGTTTTTCCAGATCTTTACGATATTTATTATTGAATTCGTAACGGTGGCGATGTCTTTCGCTGATATTTTGCTTGCCATAGGCCTTGCGGCTAATTGTGCCCTCTTTGAGCTGGCAATCATAAGAGCCAAGACGCATAGTGTTGCCGTAATTTTTATCTTTCAATTTGTCTTTTTGATCTTCCATCAAGTGTATGACGGGATGAGGAGTCTTGGGATCAATTTCTTGCGTGTTGGCTTTTTCCAAACCGGCGACATTTCTGGCAAATTCAATGGTTGCTATCTGCATTCCGTAGCAGAGCCCCAAATACGGAATGTTATTTTCTCGAGCAAATTTGGCCGCGAGAATAATTCCCTCGATTCCTCTTGAACCAAAGCCGCCCGGTACAATTATACCGCCAAACTCGCTTAAACAGTTGATCGATTTTGGATCTTTCTCAAAGTTTTCAGCATTAACCCAACTGAATTTAACCTTTAAACCTTGATGAAAGAAAGCGATTTTGACAGATTCGATAACGCTAATATAGGAATCCGAGAGAGTGAAGTTTCCGGTGCCAAAATATTTTCCCACAACGGCAATTTTTATTTCTTTTGTGGCAGATTTGACATTTTTTACTATTTTTTTCCAGTCGTCGAGCTTAGAGGGTCGGGATTTAAGTTTCAGTTTTTTTAATATTTTGTTGCCAAAGTTTTGTTTTTCAAAAAGAAGCGGAACTTCATATATCGAGTCAACATCGGGAGAAGAGATGGCGTTTTCTTTTTCTATCATACAGAAGGTCGCTAATTTTTCTTTTCTGGGTTCGTCGATTTCTTTTTCGCCACGACAGACTATGAAATCAGCTTGGATGCCTGCGTTATTTAGCGTTCTTGCAGCGTATTGGGTCGGCTTTGTTTTCATTTCGCCGACTTTTCCGGGAATGGGGAGGTACGAAACTAGAACAAAAGCCACGTCATCGTTCTTTTGCATTTTCATCATCCTTGCGGCTTCAAGAAATAGAATATTTTGATATTCACCGACTGTGCCTCCTATTTCCACCAATGTTATATCGGCTTTGGCTTTTTCGCTCGCATTTTCGATTCGAGAAATGATCTCTTGGGGAATGTGGGGGACGACTTCGACGCACTTGCCCTTATATTCTAAATTTCTCTCTCTGCTTATGACGCTTTGATAAACTCTTCCC
>MWBO01000007.1 GCA_002071685.1 candidate division WS2 bacterium ADurb.Bin280
AAGCGTGCAGGGTAAGGAATTGTCAAAACCATAGGGGCTGCTTCGCAAATAGGCCCCTCTGGTTTTGACATAAATCAGCAGCTTTAGCTGCAAGAAAACAATTTATGTAATCTTTTTAAATTTTTCTTTATCATTTTAATTTTTGATATTTAACCCGCCTGCCTCAGCTATGCTGAAAGCATTGCGGGCAGGTTTTTAATTTAATGTAGCTACGTTATTATTACTCGTACCTTAGAACATCAAGAGCGTTTATTTTGGCCGCTCTTTGGGCCGGATAAAGTCCGGTGAAGATCCCTATCAAAAAAGTAATCGCGAACACTCCTGTCACGAACCACCACGGATAGTAAAACATTGAGATCGGTTCTCCGCCTGATTTGGTGGCGTATTGATTTAAAATATTATTTATCAGTATCCCGATAGCAAAACCAAGTAATATCCCTGCCAACGCTCCAATCGAGGAAATTAGTCCGGCTTCAAGCAGAAAAGACTTTCGGATGTCTTTTTTTCTCATACCCAATATCTTAAGCAGTGCTATTTCCTTGGTTCTTTCAAGCAATGAGATTGTCAAAGTATTGAACATTCCAAGGATAGCCACGATCATTGCAATCATTCCGAAGCTACCCAAAATAATCTTGAAAAAATTGAATACTTGGTTGACCTGATCGATCGTTTCTCCGACATATTGCGTCTTGAATCCGAGGTTCTCGACCTGCTTCCTTATCACTTCGACCTCTTGAGGTTGTTTAGTTTTGATTTTGGCCTGTGAGTAGCCCGATGCTCCGTAGTCTTCGAGGATTTGTAAATTTGTAAATGCCGAAGGAGTGCCATTATCTCTGATGATCCCAGAAATGGTAAACTCTTGATCAAGGTATGTCTGGCTTTTGTTGTCGCTTGTCAGCTCTTTCGTAATAATAATGTCCAGCAAAATCTTGCTTCCGATCAGTTTATCTTGCGCAACACCCAGTTTTTCGGAAAGTGATTCGTTAACCAAAACGCTTTTTTCGTTTGGATTGAAGTTTCCAGCATCCGACAATGAAGATGCTTGGCTTAGGCTGTCGCCCGCAAACTTATTCTGGCTTGACCATTCCAGATAATTTTTGGTTGTTCCAAAAAATGCCAGATCGATTTCTTGCTCATTTAAGTCTTTTGTTTTGCCGGCGGCGTTTACGATTACCTCGACACTTTCCACTCCGCTTATAGCAGAAATTTTTTCAGCAGATGATTTATCTAATTTGATAATCTGTGAATTTCCCGTACCTATATCAATTAGTTCGTAAGCGTTAGCACCGGTTACTTCGCTCTCTACCAGCTTTTGTATGCCAAAAGCAAAACCGACAAGAAAAACTATTGCTCCGACACCGATAATCATGGCCGTTACTGTAAGAAAAGTTCTAAGTCTGTGGCCAAAGAGGTTTTTTGAGGCGAGACGGAAAAGAAATTTATTATCCATGATTGTCGTCCTTGGTAATCTTGCCGTCACGCATTTCTATTCTTCTGGTCCCGCGATTGAAATAGTCGTCGTTGTGGGTGACCAGAATAATGGTGCGTTTTTCTTGTTCGTTGAGCTTTTTGAGCAAATTCATCACATCTTCAGCCGATTCGCTGTCGAGATTGCCGGTTGGTTCATCTGCCATAATTATCCACGGGTTGGCAATGAGGGCGCGCGCTAATTCGACTTTTTGCTGTTGACCACCGGAAAGTTGGGTGGGGAATTGTCCGGAAAGGCATTCGATCTCTAGTGATTTAAGTATTGCCGAGGCCTTTTCGAGGGCAAATTTCATTTTGAGCCCCTCGATGATCAGGGGGGCGGCCACGTTCTCCAGAACGTTCATTGACTTTATCCAGTTCGGCATCTGATAGACCATCCCAAATTTTCTAGCCCTGAAAGACCCCTTTTCATCTTCGGTCAAATTGGCAATTTTCGTTCCTCTAACCGTCACTTCTCCGCTGTCGGGATTTTCCAGTCCGAGGATGACATTTAAAAGGGTCGATTTGCCACAGCCGGAGGGACCGAAAATTACAATGAAATCTTCAGGGAAAATCTCGAGGTCCAATCCTCTGATGGCTTCGATTTTATTCTCTCCAACCTTAAAAGATTTGAAGAGATTTTTGACTTTGATAATCGGTTCTTGTTTTGCTTTTTCCATCTGAAGTTTTTAGATTATGTTTTCCAGCCAACCAAAAGCTTTTTGCAAGGTGTTCAAGATGAGGGAGAGGATGGATTTTTGTACTTCTCCGGGAATGACCGTGCTGTCGTCGGAGCAAGTTTGGTTGTCGCCTTTGTCTTTTGAGCAAACGCGCAGGTGGTAAGGAGTTGAATCCTTAAGTCCCGAGACGATCACGAGATGAGAATTTGTCTGAGTTGGGTCTTCGGTGGTCGATTGAGTGTAGTCTTCTCCGGAAACACCTTCGCCAAATTCGACTTTACTGCTTGACGGCTCATCCGTTTTCCAAGAGACAGCGATTTGAGCATCATTCTCTTTGCCGACGCCAACATTTGATGCTTCTATCACCACATCGCTAATGGTCGGCGGTCTTGAGTCATAAGGTGTATCGACGGTATTGACAGTGGAACGAGCGGTATTGCCATAATCGTCAATTCCTTGAGCGTATACTTCATAGGTAGTTGAATCGGCAAGGTTTGAAATGGTAATCTTGTGATTTCTTGCTTTGTCACTTGATGAAGTTTCTTTATAAGATGATGATCCTTTTTCTCGGTAGAATATTGTCGAGGTAGTATCGACATTTGTTTCCCAACTCACATTGAGCGAGGGGCTGGCTTGAGACGTATCCGATTCAAACTCGAGAGATTCGATCAGGGGGAGGGGTGGGGTAGTGAAAGACGTGGTGTAATAAAAGGGATAATCATCGGACGATCGAGCAACAACTCTAATTTGATAGGCGGTTCCGCCCTTGAGAGAGCTCAATTCTTTGGAAAAACTGGTAGCACTTCCAGCGATATCTATTGTATTGTCTGAAACGGCGCTCTCGCCGTATTGAAGCGAGGCGGTCGACGCTTCACTGGTCGCCCACGAGGCGATGACGGTGCTTGGATTTATTAGCTGAACGCTGAAATTTTTTACTGAAGGAGCTGATGAAGTGGTGGTTGTATACCAATCGCTCTCTCCCAAATTGCCCCCCGAATCAGTCCAAACGAGCTGGTAGCGATAAGTTTTTTCCGGCTCTAGTCCGACCACTTTAACGCTGTGAGATTGGGTGTACTGAGTGTGACCTTGTTCGCTAACGTATGTGTTTTCTTGATAGACCTTGACGTATCCGGTCGTTTGCTTGGACGATGTCCACGAGACATTCATGGAGGAGGGACCCACTACTACTGAGGGACCGTCTACGATACTGACTACAGCAGTGGCGCAAAATACTGCCGTCTGCCAAGAGGAGATATTGCCGGCATTGTCAACGCTTCTGATGTAGAAAATGTTGTCACCCTCCTGGTACGGTGTAGCGGATTGAGTCAGGACGTTGCCGATATTTACAATGGAGCCCGTGCTTCCTTTTTTGTATTCGTAATGTGAAAATTGCGAACCGCCGGTGTCGGTCGCCGCATCCCAAGTAAATGTGAAAGTGGATTGCGTCGAGCAACCGGCGGGCGACACATTGATATAAATCGGAGGTTCGGGGGCGGTGCCGTCATAGTTGTAAATAAATTTTGTGACCGGTTCGCTATCGTTGCCCGCGTTATCGCGGGTGACGATTCTCAGGTAATGACTCGCTCCCGATGTCAGTGTGGTGCTTGAGGTGAAGCTCGTACCTGTTTGGTATGCCCCGACTGTGACAGGGTTGGCATCGATAGTGGTTCCGAAGTAAACAAAATATCCAGCCACCCCCGCTTGTGTGTCGCTTCCTGCACCCCATTCGAAATAGGGATTGTCGTGCCCATACCAATTTTCACTTTCAAGCTCGCTATTTTTGCCCGAGGAATCATAGGCGGTAAATGTCTCGGGGTTTTCCGGGTCGGTTTGGTCACCCTTTACTTCTGTATCGACAGAAATAAAAGAGCTGGGAGTGTTTTGATTGTTGTAGCCAAGAGTAATATTATCTTGATCCGATAAGGATGAAGACAAGCGAAATTCGTCAAATATTGCATCCGAGCCCCTGCCGATCGTCGGGTAGTTGGTATTGCTTAAGGATCCGACTCCACTGCAGGTGGTGGAAGCGTCAAGGACGCCGTCTATGTAAATCTTCAGATCGGTGGCGTTCCACGTAAGAGTAAGTTGGTGCATTACATCGTCATCAATCGCCGTCGCCGAAGTTAGCTTGCACTGATCTTGACCGGCATCTGATAATAATACTTGAACGTAGCCACCGGCTCCAATATAGGCCGAAAACCCGTTTTGATTTTCAAATATTTGCGTCGCCTTATTGAATATTCCGGTTCCGTTGTTTTTCCATAGGTATAGGGAGTGGATGTTGGTTGAATAGACAAATTTTCCGACGACGTCCAGATCGCCGTCGTTGTCTATATCAGCCGGAGAGGGCTTACCAGCACCATATACCGAGTATTTGAGGGCGTGGCTTATGAAGCTTTCGCTTCCGTTGTTTTCGTACCATCTGGTCCCCGTATCGCTGTGGCCACCACCCCCCAGAATGTCGATGTCACCATCGTTGTCCATGTCGATCGGCATGCAGTGATTAGCATTTCGTACGTAGCCGAGTAAATCTATTTTGGAAAAGTTTTCGCTTCCGTCATTGCTATACCAGTAAACTCGGTGAGAAACATCAGCCGCGGCGATGATGTCCTGATCGCCGTCCTCATCAAGGTCGACCACGTATACTGTTTGGGGGCCATCGACAACATCGTCGATATTTATTTGCGTGAAATTCTCGCTCCCGTCATTTTGGTACCACAGTACGTCGTCGGCACCGGTGGCTGTGAC
>MWBO01000008.1 GCA_002071685.1 candidate division WS2 bacterium ADurb.Bin280
AACTCCTGGGTAGAGAGGAGGCTTCAGGCATAAATATCCCTATGGCTGGAGTCGCATTTGACATGAGACAGAGCAGATGATTGACAGCTGGTTGTTTTTTTGATACATTTTTCAGTTCGTTGCATGTTGAAAACCGCGCTTGGCGCGGAAACCGTTCGCCCAAGGCGAAGAGGGAGCGTCAAATGAACGACATCGCTTTCCGAGCAATTGATGAAGGAAGTTGCCGTATTGCCGTGTGTGGAGGGCCGGGGCTGTGGGAGGTCCAGCCAGGCATGAGTGGCGGTGAGATCATTTTCGTCCCAGACGAGCGCCCCGTCGGAGTCAACGACTTTTGCGTCCTCCAGTTCGGCGACCGCTTCGAGTTCTACGAGGTGGAGTGGTCACACCTCGGCGTCCCGTCGATTGTCGAGCGCTCGGGGAGGGGATGCTGGGCATTCAACCCTGAAGACGGTTCGATCGTCTGGAAGCAGGCGGACAGGGAGAAGGCAACCGTCGTCAGAGTAAGCTCTCCTGTTGCCTACGAAGTCTGCCTCTGGCAGCCCGGAATAGCTCCGGAGTTAGCAGTGGCAGCTCTGGTGGGGGAGCTCGGCATGGGCCCGTCACAGGATGTACCGACCTCGATCGCCCTGAGGTCACTCGACCAACAGATCCGCGAGAGAGCGCTGCACGCTGAAATCAAGTACCTCCTGCGGGAAGCCAGAAAAGCCGTCTGGAAAATGACGAACGGGCACAGCTCCATCGCCCTATCCCTGCACGACGAGCTGGAGAAACTCACCAGCCAGCTCCACTAGCATCAAAACGGGGGCACCGATCTTGGGTCGGTGCCCCCTTCGCATTTTATACAAAGACAGCTTGAAAAATTTTTGCTAAAATCATTATAAAAAAGGAGGGAGATATGTCGATAGTAGAAGAGAGTGAGTTTAAGGGAAACCCCATGATCGTTTTGAAAAATGACGAGGACGATCAATATCCGTTTCAGTTCGGAGTCAAAAAAGCCAAGCTAGTGATTGAGAATATTGAGGAAATAAAAAAATTCGTTGAAAAACACGAAAAATAAAAATGATCTATTTTGCGATAGGATTGATAATCGGCATAATAATAGGAATTCTCTCAAGACCGGCAGCAGGGACCGCAAACAAAGAGGGTTCGGCCAGAGAAGACAACATCAGTGAACTAAAAACTCTTTTTGAGCGAGAGGAAAAAGTGACAAATGACGATGTCGAGAAGTCACTGGGTGTTTCTGATTCAACTGCGACCAGATACTTAGATCAACTTGAGAAGGACGGATTTATTGTGCAAATAGGAGAAGAGGGGAGATCAGTCTATTACCAAAAAAAATAAACGGCTCACTCAAATGAGCCGTTTATTTCAAGCCAATGAGCAAGCAAAATCTGATAAATAACCTGACAAATTCAGGCTTGATAACGAGACGATCGATAAAAAAGGCCTTCGAGAGGGTTGATCGAAAAGACTTTGTTTTGCGAGAATACAAGGACCTTGCATACGCTGATCAGTCACTACCGATTGGCTTTGATCAGACTATATCGCAGCCATCGACAGTCGCTTTCATGCTCAAATTACTTAATGTAAAAGAAGGTGATCTGGTGCTCGATGTGGGATCGGGATCGGGCTGGACAAGCGCTCTCTTGGCACAAATAGTATCAGGCAGTGGCTTTGTGACTGCGGTTGAGAGAATAGAGGATCTAATTAATCGCTCAATCTTAAATACCAAAAAATACAGATTTGAAAACATCGCTTTTAAAAAGGCGGGTAAGGAACTCGGCTATAGCGAAAATGCCCCTTATGACAAAATTCTTGTTTCCGCAACAAGCGACGATATACCAGAAGAACTGATCGATCAATTGAAGCTGGAGGGAGTGATGGTTGTTCCGGTAAAAAATTCAATCCTTAGAGTCAAAAAAACAAAAAGCGGTGCTATTAGAAAAAGGGATTTTCCCGGATTTGTATTTGTCAAACTAATTAAGGACGAAGATGATGAAGATTAATCCATTGAACGAAGAAGAGAGGAGAATCATTGAGGAAAAGGGAACGGAACCACCCTTCTCAGGTAAATACAACGACTTTTTCAAGGAAGGTGTCTTTGTCTGCAAAAGATGCTCAAATCCTCTCTTTTCTTCACAAGCAAAGTTCAAGTCATCCTGTGGCTGGCCCTCATTTGATGAATATTTTGAGGGGGCAGCGAGAGAGGTTCCAGACAGCGACGGAATCCGTACAGAGATCGTTTGCAACAAGTGTTTGGCACATCTAGGACATGTTTTTCGTGGCGAAAATTTTACGCCAAAAAACACTCGACATTGTGTTAATTCGCTTTCGATTAAATTTATCCCAGAATTAAAGGGTTGAATTATTTTCAATGATCGTTAAAATTTAGAAAAATAATGGAATACGTTCAAGAAAAAAAGATGGGGGCTCTTTCGGTTGGTGCTGTAGTAACAGCGATTGTTTTGGGTGTTTTGGCAAACCTTGGAGTGGGTGCAATACTAGTAACAAAAAACAAACTGGAATTTGCCAAAGCGGAAAATCAAGCGGAAAAAATTTCACAAGAATCTGAAACGATAGAAGAGCTGATGCCATCGTTAAACTTTCTGAAAACGGGAGAATCTGGAAAAAACGGAGCAAACGGATTTGACGGAAAAAATGGAACAAACGGAACAAATGGAATAAATGGAGAGAACGGTCAAAATGGAGTGAATGGCTCAAATGGCCAAAATGGGGAAAACGGTCTTGATGGCGAGACGGGAAATCAAGGCGCAAAAGGTGTTGCCGGTGACACAGGAACGAAGGGATTGACCACCGGATTTATCACAAGTCTCGAAAGAACAACTCAAGAGCGAATTTATTATGTAAACTCGTCTTCAGGAAGCGACATAACAGGAGTCGGCAGTCTTGACAGTCCATACGCTACTGTACAAAAAGCGATTAATTCCGTTCCCGAAAAAATCTCTCACAACACGACAATTCAAGTGGCTGCAGGAACGTATCGCGAAGGACTGGATTTTAAAAAAATAATAGATAGCGGAAAACTTTTCACAATCAAGGGTGACGCTTCCGACCCCAACTCTTATCGCATCACCGGCGCAGACGCTGGTGCTGAAACAACAGCAGTTCGAAGCTACGGTTTGGTAAACAGAAGCAACGGCAAGACCGGCGGAGGCGTGAAAGTTGAAGGGCTTCGATTTGATTACTTCAAAAATGCCGGTTTTTATTCCTACTTTAATGCAAATACTCAATTAAAAGACATTGTCTTTCATCGATGCGCAAACTCAACCACTAGTGTAATTTATATGGTATCGTTTTCAAGGATAGATATTTACGGATCGTTAAGTATCACAGGTGATGGCAACGATTCCGGCTTTTATGCTTATGCAGCAACCAATACGATTAATGTTTTTGATGGTGCAACAATAAATATTTACAATGTAGCATTTGGAATCGACAGTTTTTCGGGACTCATTGTGAACTCAAGCTCAGGTGCTACATGGAATATCGACAATAGCCAAATTGCAAAAACCGGAGTCGGGATACAAGCGTGGCACGGGGAAAGAATCAAAGGGATTAAGGGAACGATGAAAAATCTTAATTATGGTGTCTGGGCAGCAAACTTGGCGCTTATAAGTATTGGAACAATCGAAATGACAAATGTAACCACAGCAATTAACGAAACGCTCGGCGGAGTGGTAGTCGAAAACTAATTAATTTAAAAAATGGAAAAATCAAACAAACTCATCAGCCAAATTGCATCGTTTTTTATAGTATTGCTTGTTTCAATATCGTACTCTTACCTCGCCTATGCCCAACCCAAAAAAGCCATAAACTCATTGAATGATTTTGTGTCCGGTATAAATGAAAAAATTGACAAGTTTTCCGCCGAAAAGATGAGCCAAGGAGAAAAGGGGAGCGACGGCATTGACGGATCAAACGGTAAAGATGGTGAAAATGGTAGCGATGGAACAAATGGATTATCGGGTACAAATGGCGCTAATGGTACGAACGGAACCGATGGCACAAATGGCATAAATGGGATAAATGGCCAAAATGGATCAACTGGTATTCAGGGCGAAAAAGGCGACAACGGACCCAGAGGTCTTGCTGGCGACACCGAGGAGTTGGGAAGTATCACATCGGCTGCCATTACATATTATGTAAGCCCATCCGGAAGTGACGAAAACGGTGATGGTACGGTGGGCCTGCCCTTTGCCACAATACAGCACGCTATCGATTCATTGCCTGATTTTCTAGCACACGAATGCAACATAATTTTGGCAGCGGGTACTTATCGGGAATCGGTAGTGATAAATAAAAACTCAGTTAACGCAACGAATTACTTATATATAACAGGCAACACGTCAAGCCCCAACTCTTACATAATCTCAGGAGCAGATTCGGCTTCGCCAACAGAAGCTGTCAGGGATTATGGCATAACCCTTTATGGTGATGCCGCCTATTATTTGCGAGGGATACGTCTTGATTATTTCAAGAAAGCCGGCTTGTTCATGGAAAATGGATCACGCTCTCGAATCCAAAATATTAATTTTAATTATTGCGCACAGGACAATTTGTATGGCGCTATAAGACAATCATCGTACACATACCTAGACATACGCGGAGCAATAAATATCACGGGAAATGGCGGAAACAATGAATCGGGATTTTATTCCGCTGACGGTCCAAGCTATATGTACAATTACGGTACCTTTGCAATCAATATTTACAAAGTGAAGTATGGCGTTTATTCAAGTAGTACCTCACAGTGGATCGGGGATAACACGGTGCAATGGACGGTAGACAATAGTGCCATAGATAAAATCGCCGGAAGCGCAGGCGTCTATTTTGGGGCGGGAGATCATGGACACGACTTCGAGCTTGATGTAAACAATTTTACATACGGAGTCTATCTGGACAATCTATCCCTCTTTGATGTAAACGTAGGAAATACATATACAAATGTAGATACTAGCGTAAGTGCGAACAATGGAAGTTTGTCGGTATAAATGAAAAAAGACACTGCAATATTTGCCTCGGGATGTTTTTGGGGAACACAATATTATCTCTCAAAAGCGGTCGGTGTTGTCAAAACCCAAGTCGGATACACAGGAGGGGAGCTAGAAAGCCCTACTTACGAACAAGTTTGCTCTGGTAAAACTGGTCATGTTGAGGCGGTAAAAGTTGAGTATGATCCAGATAAAACAAATTACGAGAATTTATCGAAACTCTTCTTTGAAACTCACGACTTTTCTCAAAAAGGCGGTCAGGGGCCGGACATCGGGAGTCAATACGAATCGGTCATCTTTTATGCCAACAATCAAGAGAAAAAAATTGCCCAAGTACTCATTAATGAGCTTGAAAACAGGGGAATGAAAGTCGCAACAAAAATAGCACCGAGAAAGGAATTTTATGTTGCGGAAGAATATCATCAAGATTATTATTTGAAAAACCAGCAAACGCCCTATTGTCATAGATACAGAAAACTCTTTTCCTAGATAGCGCCTTGACTTGAGGCCTCAAATCTGTTATGATTTGTTTTTTGTATCAAGCAAAACATTAAAAAATTGGTAAATGGAAATTAGAAACGTCGCCATAATTGCTCACGTTGATCACGGAAAAACATCTCTGGTAGATGGATTTTTAAAGCAAACCGAAACATTTCGAGAAAACGAAGCTATTATGGATGAAACGCTGATAATGGACTCAAATGACCAAGAGAGGGAACGGGGAATTACTATTTTGGCCAAAAATACCTCTGTAATATACAACCAAACAAAAATCAATATCATAGACACCCCGGGACACGCCGACTTCGGAGGAGAAGTTGAAAGAAGTCTAAATATGGCCGACGGAGCGATTTTGGTCATAGATGCTCAAGAGGGCCCCATGCCCCAAACCAAGTTTGTTTTAAAAAAAGCCTTTGAGCTTGGACTCAAGATAATGGTAGTGATCAATAAAATTGATAAAAAAAACGCCGACATAGAAAGGACTCTGGGTAGAACGTATGATCTTTTTTTGGAATTAGCTACCGACGAAAAACAGCTAGATTTTCCTATTTACTATGCAATCGCCAAAGAGGGTAAGGCATGGGATGAATTACCGGACAATATAAACGAAGAAAAGAATTTATTAATAATCTTAGATGGAATTATTGAAAATATTCCCACGCCACAAACTGATGTCGAAGGCCCACTGCAAATGCTGGTTTCGGCCCTTGATTACGATAATTACGTAGGAAAATATGCTGTGGGAAAGATTAAAAGAGGCAAGGTAAAAACCGGACAAAAAATTACTTTGGTCAAAGATGGTAACGTTGCTCAAAGCGGAAAAATTGAAAAGATATTTCAGAATTTTGGCGTCAAAAAAAGCGAAATTAACGAAGCTCTCTCTGGTGACATCGTAGCGATTGCCGGACTTTCGCAAGTGATGATTTCAGATACGATTTGCGACGAAAATAAAATAGAACCTCTTGAAAGGCCGAAAATCGAAGAGCCAACCCTGCGACTTTCAATGTATACCAATACTTCTCCGTTTGCCGGCAAAGAGGGGAAATTCGTGACCGCGCGCGAATTGCTTGAACGTATTAGAAAAGAGCTTGAGACAAACGTGTCCATGAGACTAGAGATTGATCAAAATGGTCGATACATTGTTAGTGGCCGTGGAGAACTCCACATTAGCGTTTTTGTCGAATCATTGCGTCGAGAGGGATATGAACTGGAACTTGGCAAACCGGAGGTGATTACCAAAGAGATAGAGGGTGTTGTTTGCGAACCGGTGGAAGAATTGACAATTGATGTAGATGACGAATATGCGAATCAAGTAATAAACGAAGTTAACAGAAGAAAAGGATTGATGATCAGCCAGGATAAGATCTCCGGATCTACAAGACTTATTTTTGAAATATCGACGAGAGGAACGCTTGGGCTTAGAAATGTCTTGATAAGTGCATCGCGAGGAACAGCAGTAGTTAACTCAATATTTTTGAGATATCAAAAAATGGGCGAAAAACTTCCCAAGATCAGAAATGGTGCTTTGATCGCTTACGAGCAAGGAAAAGCAGTCACATATGGACTAAACGCAGCCCAAGAAAGGGGAGTGATTTTTATTTCACCACAAACTCAAGTTTACGAAGGTATGATCGTCGGGCTAAATAACAGAGAAAACGATCTCGAGGTAAATGTTTGCAAAGAGAAAAAACTAACAAATGTCAGGTCTTCAAACTCCGATATATCAGTCGCTCTAACACCTCCAACAGTCCTTTCACTCGAACAATCGATCGATTTTCTAGAAGACGACGAACTTCTTGAGGTCACGCCGTCATCCTTGCGCCTTAGAAAGAAAATTTTGAAAAATCAGGAAAGATACAAAAGTAAAAAATGAATCAGGGCGCCCGATACCTTGGTGTGGTACCGGACGCCCCGAGAGAACCACTCAGGGAGTGGGCTGGGGCACGACCTGCTTGCCGATCTTCAGGTTGAACTGTGCCACAGGACCGATCTCGGCAAGCACAGCACTCGCCTGGAACTTTTGGCGCATTCCCGGATTGCCCTCCACCTCGCAGGCGTAAACTATGCCCGCTTCCATGTCTCGGGCGAAGCGCGAGGGTATGAACACCTCGGGGAGAGTGCCGGGAAGGGGGTTACAGACCTTTCCCCCCGTGGTTATGTACGCAACCACCACTCCGAACGCCACCCCCTGACTCGTCGAGCCACGAACCCAAACGCAAGCATTGACCGGCATTCCAATCACTCCCTAGTCATATTGATCGCCCAAGCGATCAAAAAACCATAGCAAATAATTGCAAAAAATCAATCTTTATAAAGCAAAATTTTTAATTTATAGTTAATTTAATATTTAAGCGGGGGAAAAATGAAAATAGGGATTGCACTTAGCGGCGGGGGAGTTCTCGGAGCGGCACACATCGGCGCATTGAAAGAGATAGAAAAAGCCAACATTAAGATCGAATATGTTTGTGGTGCCTCTGCCGGATCGATCATCGGCGGGATCTACAGTAGTTCGGGAATAGAAGGACTGGAAGAATTTTATAACGAGATCAGCAATAAAAAGGGATTTTCGCCAAATACAAGATTTCAAATCCAATCTCCCTCAAGATTTTTTAGCGAGCTTGAAAACACCGTCTCAAAATATCTGGAGCCAAAAATAGACAGACCACAAATACCATTTGGAGCAGTAGCGACAAATCTAGAAACCGGATTGCCAGAGCTTCTTCAAGAGGGAGATAAATTAAAAAATATTATGGCCTCCTGCGCTTATCCCGGAGTATTTCCGATAGTAAGAATCTCTTCGAAACTCTATGTGGACGGAGGTATCGCTGTAAATTTACCGGCAGAGTTTGTCAAAAATGAATGTGATTTCACAATCGGCTCAAGCATTTATTCATTGCCAAAAATTAAAAAATCATATTTTGATAAAAATTCCAGAACTAGAGTGCTCTCAAGGTCGTTGGAAATTATCGAAAACCGCTTGAGTTATTATCAAGAAAATTATTGCGACTTCTGCTTCAAGCCGCAGATAAAAAATCTCAAGTGGTTTCATTTCTGGAAACTCCAAGAAGCGCGGGACGCAGGAGAAGCTAATGCGAAAAAACAAATAAACGATCTGGTGCAGTTGCTAAATAGATAAGTTCTCCTTTGACTTGCTAAGTTCGCTGACCACAAAATAACCAAGCAATAGTCCACCGACAATGTCGATTCCGTAATGCCCCCTTGCAAGAAGAAGGGAGGCGGCCTCAACTATCACCAGAAAATAAAGTATTCCTTTGGTGTATTTTGCAACTGATGAAGATACGAGAAGGTAGCAAACGACGGCGAAGCCAACATGCCCCGAAGGGAAGGCGCCGTAGGGCTTGATTGATGTAAGCCCGAATGTCGCCTCGGTGCCGAAATATCCACTGACCGGATTGAGAACCACCAACAGTGCCCTTAGAAGATAAAAGAATCCAAAGGCGTATAAGGCATATGGAAGATGCCTTTTTTCGTATTTTATAAAGTAATAAATAACAATCGCCCCGCTAAGCAGGACTACGGCGTCTGTTAAATATTGAGCGGATGGCACAAAGGGCAGGGAATCAAAAAGAAAATCGGCAAGTGGTTGTCTATTTGGATATAAGTTATTAATAAGAGAACCCAGAAATAAATTCAAGTAAGTGGAAATCGCAATCAAGAGTATCGGGGGAAGTAGCTTGATATAATTGCTTCTGCTGGTATTTGCCATTGTTGATATTTTTTTAATAAAGATGATAATAAAAATATACTATTATTTTAAATAAAATTATATGGTTTTTACAGAACACCTCTCTCCAAAAGACGTACAGGATCCTCCTTTTGTCGATCGCAATGGCAGGACGTATTATGAAATCTATGACATCGCCGATCTCGCCTATCAAGCTGAAAAACTAAGATATGATTACAGAGAGTGGTTAAGCAAATCGCCCAGCGGCCCGCCTCCTAATAAAATGGTAGAGAGGATAATGAAAATTCAGGAGGCTTTTGAGGCGTTCAGTTCCAGTGGAAATACAGGATCGCAGGTAGGCGATCCAGAAAAAGCAGAAAAATTATCTCAAATAGAGTCCGTTCTAAACTCGATTACATCTGCAACATAAAAATGAAATATTTTCCCAAATCATCACTAACCGCGCTCTCATTAATAATTTTGAGCGTGGCGATCTCCGGATGCAACGGCCTGAATTCTGAAGAAAATACAAAGACAAATACAACAAAAATCAATAATCAATTTTATTACGGTGAGCAAACAAACGGATTGATGCAAATTAAATCCGCGCCCTTGGCATCTACTAATAAAATTTCAAAGTTGCTGAAAAATCTTTATGTCGATGCTTCAAAAGTTGAATCCGGCGAGACGGTTATGCAAATTGATAGTACCGGTAAAGCGATCAAAGTCTTGCCCGATGGAAGCCTTATTGTTGCCACAAACTTGAATGAGCACAAAAGTGCTGAGTCTATATCCATTTTTAATACAAAAAATAGCAAACTCGAAAATATCTACAAACCCAAAGACAATTTTTTGATTGATGATTTTATCATAAATCCTTCGGGTAATTTAATAGCAACCTGGGAAGTTAAAAAATCACCCAAGGGCAAATTACTAGGAGGCGAATCGAGGGTGATGGAAATAGATTTAAAGACCAATGAAATAGAAGAGATCATTCCCATCCAAAGGCTCGAAGGTGACATGAACCAAGACGACACCAGCCTGGCACAGTATTTTGTAAGTTCGCAAGTTTGCCTTCAGCACCCAATTTTCTACGATAATAGCGACAGCATCTATCTCGACACCTTTTGTCCCAACACAATCGAAGGAACTGGATGGGGGGCGGGAATTCATGTAATAAAACATAAGAGTAAAAACGCTCAGAAATCACAAATGTTTGAAATAGGCAATTATTCATACAGACCGAGTATTTCATCCGATGGAAAAAAGATTGCTGTTGTACGGCCTAAAAACAGAAAATTTTCAACCCTAGAGGCATCGTGGGAGGCCCAGCAAAACCCAGACAGTCTTTATGTGGTTGATGTTGTTTCGGGGGAAGAAACACTCCTTTTTGAATCAGATGACACAAAAATTTCGGCCCAACCAGTAATTTCTAACGATGGTAAATACATTGGAATAACCACATTTGGAACAAATTCCGGAGAAGAAAAGGCCATCGCCCTTAACACACAGACTAAGAAAAGGATAAATATCAATGTGTCAGCAGAAATGAAGCCGTGTTGTTTTGACGATGACAATTATCTCGTCTTTGCCCATTACGATTCAACTAATGCCGCGGGCATTTCTTATATGGGAGATGCGCCAAATTCATTTTTGGCCAGTACAATTAATTACGTCAACCCCAAAACTGGCAAGATTGAAAAGGAAGCGGACTTTCCAGACAACGATCCACCAAATGGCGAGATTATCCCAACATTAAATAAAAACTCGGAAAAAATTGAAGGATCATTAAATGCTCCGGCGGAAGGCGCTTCGAAAAAGAGTAGCTCAAATCAACAACAAATCATCGCATGGATGCCTGATGAGTCGCAAATAGCTTCTGAGAAAAAAGCCCAAATTTTTCATGAAAGTTTTACCAATAATGACTGCACAGACAATTGTAAAAAAACGGTCGATCCTAACTCGCTAGATCCGGACTCATGCCCTCAAGACGTCAGAAATCCCGAAGCATGCGAAGTAGTAGAACTCCCTGACGGAAGAATAGTTAAACTAAGTACATATTCGAAGCCTACGGGAGAGATCGATCCAGTTACCGGATTTGAGATAGCTACGCCATCAGAGTTGATGAAGTGGAAGTGGGAGCACTCCAAAGAAATGACCCTGGACCAGTGCAACAGGTGGATCAAATCGATCGGAGGAGTTAACACTTTTGAGAAAAGCAAAAAAAATCCCGAGATCTGGAAATTGACTTATGAAAATGCCCAGTATTTCAATTGCTTTGACTCTCCGCTTTATTTGTACCCGAAAGAAAAAAAGACTGTAAAAATTGAATCTGAAAATATAATTTTCAATACCTATCCGAAAACTGAAACTAACGGCTGGACCGTTGAGGCAAAACCCGACGGAACAATTATTCACCAAAATGAAAAGTATAATTCAATTAAGTATGACTATAAGGGGATGCACACAACTCCCCCAAAAAATGGAGTCGTGGTAAGAAAAGAACAGCTGAGTAACTCACTAAGAACTTACGCAAATAATCTGGGACTTAATAAAACTGAGAGCGACGAATTTGTAATGTTTTTTACTAAAAAGCTCTCAAACTTGGGTCCATATATTCAAATTTCTCATTATAATATGGGCGATTCAGAAAAAATTCTTAATCTAAAAATTGAACCAAAACCAGATACATTCATACCAATCGTTATGTACTTTAGGGAAATCTCAACACCACTGTCTCTAAAAGAACCAACTTTTGACGATATACCGGAAAGAACAGGATTCACCGTTGTTGACTGGAGTGGAAAAATTGAGTAGTGAAGTGATAGAAGTACATACAAGAGCCAATAGTCAACACCCGACTTTTAGACAAGAAGGCGAGTACTATATAGCCGCAGTCAAATCGCACCCCACTGATGGGAAGGCAAATTTAGAACTGATAGACCTTGTATCAAAACATTTTTCGATTGCAAAAAGTTGCATAAAGATCAAAAAGGGTAAACGAAGCCGGGTTAAGTTAGTAGAACTAACAACAAGTTAGCAGAGCTCTGATATAATCAACTCATGAGAAAAGAAGCTTCTGACATTGTTGCCAAATTACAACGCGAGGGCTTTTTGGCCTATTTTGCGGGGGGCTATGTTAGAGATTTACTGATGAAAAGAGAAAGTAGTGACATTGATATTGCCACTTCAGCTAAACCCGATGATGTAAAAAGAATATTTACAAAAACGATAGATAAGGCGCAAAAATTCGGCACCATCATCGTAATACAGGGCTCTCATCAATTCGAGGTAACGACATTTAGAAACGAAGCTATTTATCTTGATGGCAGGCGACCGTCACAAGTCAGTTTTACAAACGCCAGAGAAGATGCCCGAAGAAGGGATTTCACCATAAACGGTATTTTTTATGATCCGATAAAAGGCAATTTCATTGATTACGTCGGAGGGATCGATGATGTAAAAAAAAGGGTAATCTCTTTTATAGGAAATGCGACAAATAGAATAAACGAAGACAAGCTCCGGCTAATCCGCGCCGTTCGCTTAAAAATAGTTTTGAATTTTCAATACAAAGACGAAACTTTTCAGGCAATCAAAAGAAATGCCAAAAAAATTCAATGCGTATCCGCGGAGAGAATCAGGGAGGAGGTAAATAAGATATTACAAAGCAAAAGCAGACACCTAGGGCTGGTTGAGTTATCCCAATCGGGTATCTTAAAATACATACTGCCAGAGGTCGAAAGATTGAAGGGCGTACCCCAGCCATACGAGTATCATCATGAGGGAGATTGTTTTACCCACATCTATCTTGCCTTAAAATCCTTAAGGCAAGATGCCCCTCTTGAAGTTTGCTGGGGTGTTTTGCTTCACGACATAGCAAAACCGCAAACTCTTAAAAAAATAAATGGAAAGATCACTTTCAATGATCACGCCTCACAATCCTCAGATCTAGCAAGAAAGATATTGCAAAGATTTAAATTTAGCAAAAAATTTATCGAGGACGTATGTTATATTATCAGGTACCACATGTCTATCGGACAGATAGAGCAAATGAAACCAAGCAAAAAAGTTGACTTTCTATTAAATGAAAGATTTGAATTGCTTCTAGAGCTTACGGAGGCAGATTCAAAGGGAACATATCCGGTAAATCTGGAAATGGTAGCTGCTATGAAAAGATTTAACAAAATGGCTAGATTACAGGTCGATATCACCAAGCATTTAAAAGATGAACCAAAATTAATAAACGGAAACGATCTAAAAGAAATCGAACATATCGAGCAGAAAAAGTATGGAGAAATTTTGGAAGAAGTTTATGATTTACAAATCGAAGGAAAGTTAAAAACAAAAGAAGAAGCAATCAGTTTTATAAAGGATAAATACATAAATGGACAATAAAATAACCGAAGAGGATTTAAAAAATCTTTTCGACAAAGACCTTGAAGACGTAGTTCCGGAAAACAGCTGGAAGGGATTTGAGGTAAAAGAGGAAAAAATTAAAATTAAAAAATCAATCAAAAAAAACGAAGACTACAAAAATATACGGCTGATCAGAAAAAAAATTCAGCAAGTCAAAAATAAAAAGAGAAAAAAAAGCGATAAGCAAATTGATCTATTTCTCAAGGCCTGTTTCTTGTCCGGATTAATTGTGGGGGCGTTTTTTGTTTTTATTAATTACGAGGGTTATTCAAAACAGCTCAAGTGGTCGTACTACCGCGAATATTTGAACGAACCACTTCCTGAAAAAAAGGACCCCTCGCCAACACCTCTGCCCAGTCCTACCGTTGAGCCAACGGCAGTCGTAGACGTTTTGCCCGTACTTGAAGCTCCAGAGATCAACATCGAAGACAACAGACTGATAATTGACAAAATAGCAGTTAACGCCAAAGTAATTTGGGACGTTAGCGAAAACAATATAATCGAAAAATTAAAGGATGGAGTCGTCCATTACGGGGGTACCTCAAAACCCTCTGACGGCGGCAATATTTTTCTAGTTGGCCACTCATCAAACTATTCTTGGATTAAAAGTGATTACAACAGTATCTTTGCCCTTCTGGACAAGCTTGTAAAAGGTGACAGAATAGAGTTAAGGAGAGAGGGAAGAAGTTATTATTATGAGGTAATGGAGACAAAAATTGTTTCAAAAGATGACGTAAGCGTCATAAACAATACTGATAAGGAAATTTTAAGTTTGATGACCTGCTGGCCGATAGGAACCTCTCTCAAAAGAATGGTAGTGATATCTGAGCTTAAATATTATTCAAGCTGGACTAACTAGAACCCAATCTCTCTATGACATCAAGTGTTTTTGAAGCCGCATCGTCCCATTTAAAAACACTGGACCTCAAAAGACCTAGCTTCACATATTTATCATGAGATTTTTTGTCTCCTATCAATTGAAGAAGCATGTCGGATAATTGCTTGTGGTCATGAACGCTGTGCAATAAGCCGGCTCCATTTAATATTTCGGGTATTGAAGTAGTATTTGAAGCGACAACCGGAACACCACTGGCCATAGCTTCAACAAGAGGCATCCCGAACCCTTCAAAATTACTTGGGAAAGCAAAAATGTCGGCATTGCGCATAAAAAGAGGCGCGTCTTCATCGCTAACATATCCAAGCTCAATAATGTCTTTTTTTATAAAATCATCAAGCGAGGCGATTAAGTCACTGATCTGCTCATATTGGTAGCCGGGCCTACCAGCTAAAACCAATTTGTGATTTATTGATCTGTTCTGTTTCAAAAGGGCAAAAGCTTTTATTAAAGTTGTTATATTTTTCTTAGCTTCCAAGCGACCGATGAAATAAATGTATTTCCCAAGCGGCTTTATTTTTGGATGATCCGGCTCCTTTTTGACAAAATATTTCTTCTTATCATACCCATGATAGACTACTGTAATTTTTCGTTCATCGGCTCCGTAAAGCTTGATTAAATCTTTTTTGGTAGCCTCGGAAATTGCGATTATTTGATTGGCGTGCTTGACCGAAAAGCGCATGCACCAATCGTGGTAAATTCTTTCAAGAGGAGTATAGAGTTCTGGGTAATATTTAAAGCCGACATCATGAAGAGTGATAACAGTTTTCTTTCCGTGAAAAACGGGGATTGTGTGAGCTGGGACAAACAATACATCGGGCGGATTTCTTAATATTTCAAAAGAAAGACGGATTTGGCTCCAAAGTTTCGGAAAGGACATAACTCTATTGCTAACGCCTTTCTGATTTTTATCAACATAATCCAAAGGAGTTTTTGAATAAAGGCGCAGTTCGACACTTTCTCTCTTTAGAGAGATCATTTGCTTGATAATTTCATAGGAATAATACTCGGTTCCTGTTCGTTGGGCGGTGTTTGACCTGCTCGCATCTATTCCGATTACAGTTTTTTTCATTTAGACCTCCAAATAAATGAGCTTGAAAAATCATCAAAATGATCAACGGCAAGCTTGATACCTGCAATAGTGCAACCATCGGGGTTTTCGGCCATCTGGCAAGGAACGCCTGTCACTTTGGTTAAAAGCTCATCGAAGTTTCTTAAATTTCCGGCACCACCGACTATTACCATACCTCTATCCATTATATCTGAAGAAAGCTCGGGGGGAGTTCTTTGTAAAACTTGCTTGACCGACAGAATGATCTCGTTTATTACCGGCTTTATTGCATTTACTACATCTTGAGTTTCAAGAATCAAGCTTTCAGGTAATCCAGAGACAGTGTTACTACCCGAAACCTCCATCTTTAATTCTTTTTTCAACGGCATTGCCGAACCAATTTCAATTTTTACCTGCTCTGCCGTCTGCTCACCAATGACAAGTGAATGTTTTTTGCGAACATAATCGGCAATCGCTTCGTCGAATTTCTTCCCTCCGTATCTGACAGAAGAGAAAGAGACGATGTCGCCAAGCGAAATAACGGCTATTTCTGTTTTTCCGCCCCCAACGTCAATAACCATGTTGCCACTTGAAGAAGAAATATCTATTCCAGCACCAAGGGCAGCGGCAAGCGGAGATTTAAATAAATAGGCCTTCTTCCCTCCGACTGCTTCGATTACGTCAATAACAGCTTTTTTTTCTGTAGATGTGGCGCCAACCGGTATATTCACCACCACGTCGGGTTTTAGTAATCTCAATCGCCCGAGTATTTGGGCAAAATATATTTGAAGCATTTGCTTAGTTGTCTTAAAAGAGGCAATCACTCCATCGCAAAGAGGATGGGCAGCCATTAATCCCTCCGGTGTTCGCCCAAGCATTGATTTTGCCTCTTTGCCAACCGCCACCACCTTCTGTTTTGACACGTCTATAGCAACAACACTTGGTTCGTCAACTACAAGAGCTTTTTTGCTGGTGCAAATTCTGATATTAAGCGACCCTAGATCAATCCCTATCCTATACGGCATCTTCTCTCCTAATTATTTGAGCTCCGAGATTATTAAGTTTTTGTTCCACTTTCTCATAACCCCTATCAATGATTTGAGCTTTTTCAATTATGCTCTCCCCCTGCGCCATCAGCGCGGCAATGAGAAGGGTAATTCCACTTCTTAAATCGGGTGACTCAACGTTACAGCTGACAAAATCGGTCGGACCAAAAATTTGCGCTTCATTGGGACCGACCATCTCTACTTTTAGGCCCATTTTTTGAAGCTGTTTTAGATACCCCAGTCGATTATCAAACATTTTTTCTCTAATTATCGATTTTCCATTTGCCTTTGCCGCCAAGAGCGACATTGGAGACTGTAGGTCGGTCGGGAACCCCGGATACGGGGCAGTTTCAATGACAAACGGCTTAATATCGTCACTTTTTTCAATATAAGCAACATCATCCTTGACCGAAATGTTTACATTGCAATCTCGAATAACCTTGGTAAAGGAACGCAGATCCTTTTCAATATATGGGCTAACCGTACCACTTCCACCGGTCAAGGCAATTGCTAGGGCAAATGTTCCGGCCTCAATTCTATCGGGCAATGCACTAACCCTTTCAACAGAAAGGTCTTCGACACCTTCTATACGCAAGAAACCATCCGAATTTTCATTTATACGTCCTCCTGCCAGATTGATAATCCTGATCAGATCCATCACCTCGGGTTCGCGGGCAAAATTCGAAATCGTTGCCACAAGAGAGCTTTTTGCTAAATACAAAATGATGTTTTCGGTAGCTGTAACGCTTTTTTCCGCCATTTGAATACTGACTTCACCCTCGTTCTTTTTCGCCTCGAGAAAATAGCTACCGTTTGCCTCATGAGAAATCTCTACGCCACATTGTCTAAAAGCATCAAGGTGTGAATCGATAGATCTAAGACCGATGGCGCATCCTCCGGGACAAAAAATGTTTGCCCTTTTGAACCTTGAAAGCAGGGGACCGGTATAAACGATTGAAGCCCTAAGCTTGGTGGAGAGTTCTCTGTTTAGCGTAAAATTTGTGATATTTTGACTGTTTAACCTCAACTGCGATCCTTCAAATTGGTATTCGCCTCCCAGAAGACGCAGAAGCTCCAATTGTTTTTTAACATCCTCAATCTCAGGAGAGTTGTCAATCGATATGGGCTTTGACAAAATTAGCGACAACGGAATTAACTTTAACACTTCGTTTTTGGCACCGCTTACTTCAACGTTTCCGTTTAAAGACTTTTTTCCCTTAATTACAAAAGATGACATCTTAAATTCCTTATATTTTTATGTTATAATCATACCTGTAGCAAAAATATTTTCAATAAAACAAATGAAGATCGTAGGATTTATTTTCAGTTTTTTATTTTTCATAGCGGCGGGAGCGGCGATCATATCCTATGCCGCTGGTTATAAAATAGATTTAGTAAGTAGGCAAATCAAGCAGACAGGCATGATTGAAGTTCAGACCAAAACCAAAGACAGTGCGATTTATTTAAACGGTGAACTTCGTGGAGCAGAATCCGTGGTAATACGCGATCTTTCACCAGGTCAATATGACGTCCTAGTGTCGAAAGAAGGTTACCATGACTGGTCAAAGAAAGTCGAGCTACAAGCGGGCAGAGTCGAAATACTAAATGACGTCGTTCTTTTTCTCAAAGAGCCCATAATCGAAGAGTTTGTGAGTGACATAAATAGTGACTCCCTTTTTAAATTAGCAGACACTGATGGCCTTGCCTTAAACGGAAGCGAGATAATACAAAATAATCTTTTTGTGACTAGACTCAATACGGAAATATTTGGTGTTTGTTGGTATCCAAACAGAAAATACATTGCTTTTACAACCCAAAAGAAGCTCAATGTCATTGAAATTGACGGATCCAATCAAGTAGAAATATTAGAGAAGGACTCAGATTCTCCGGTTGTTTTCGTGAACTCCGGCATGAGTATGATATTTAAAAGCGGTGATAAATTTTATCGCAGCGTTATAAGATAACAAAATGCTTAAGATATTTGGCATCAACATAAGGTCGGGTTCGGCCGAGGATGTTTTGAAATTAATCGATCTTGTAATTTCAAAAAAGACTCAAGTTCAAATAGCCACGGTAAATAACGAGATCCTCATTGAATCAAGAAAAAACAAGGAATTTAAAACGGCTCTCACGAAAAGCCACTGTATCGCCGACAGTACGGGAGTAGTTTTGGCGGTCTTTTTTAAATATTTTAAAAAAATCGAAAGAATACCGGGCGTGGATCTTTTTTACAAAATCTGCGAGAGAGCGCAGGAGAAAAATTACAAAATCTTTCTCTTTGGCGGAGGCAGGGGAATTGCCCACGTTGCAAAATCCAAGCTTGAGGACAGGTATCCGGGAATAAAAATTGTAGGGATCATCGATGGAGACGAAATTTCTCCGGAAAAAACGAACCTTGTTCACCTAACTAAGATAAATAAATCTGAAGCGCAAATCATCGCAGTTGCTTTAGGAGCTCCCAAGCAAGAGCTGTGGATTAGAAACAATATGACAAAAATTAAAGCAAATGTTTTCATAGGACTGGGTGGAACTCTTGATTTTGTTTCGCTCAATGTTCAGAGAGCACCTCTTTTTATAAGAAGACTGGGGCTTGAGTGGCTGTTTAGATTAATAAAACAACCAAATCGATTTTTTAGAATAATAAAAGCAGTAATTGTTTTTCCCTTCTTTGTTTTGTTTGACAGCACCAGATAAATGCATTGACATTTTATTAAATCTCTTATATAATGTATTATAAAAGCGGCTAAAAGGCCGCTTAAATTATTAAAAAAACTTAACTTTAAAACTAGTTACAGTTAATTAACGCTCGGAGGAAAAATGCAAATTGGAGAATTTTTGTCAGCAATCAAGATGCTTGCGGAAGAAAAAGGACTAGAGGAGAGCGTGGTAATGGAGGCGGTCGAGTCCGCATTGGGAGCCGCATACAGAAAAGACTATGGCAAAAGCGGACAAATAATAAAAGCAAAGATTGATACAGCCAAAAACACTCTCAAGATTTGGAGAGTATATAATGTTATTGACGAAAACGAGCAAGAGAGCATCAACGAAGAGGCCGACCTAACGGTCGAGCAAGCAAAAAAAATCAAGAAGGATGCCAAGGTTGGCGACGAAATCGAGGTAGAGCTTGAGAGCAAGCAGGATTTTGGTAGAGTTGCCGCTCAAACAGCAAAGCAGGTCATAATACAAAAACTCCGAGAGGCCGAAAGAGACGTTCTTTACCGTGAATTTAAAACAAAAGAAAATAAAATCATCAATAGTAGCGTTCAAAGACTAGAAGGCCAGAACGTTATAATAGATTTGAACAAAATAAACGGCATGATGCTTCCCAACGATCAAATACCCGGCGAAAGATATTACACCGGGCAAAGATTGAAGGTTTGGGTAAGCGAAGTAGAAGAGTCAAATAGAGGACCGAGAATTCTGGTATCAAGAAGCAGAAGCGAATTTATTTTGGGTCTTTTTGCACAAGAAGTGCCGGAAATTGAGTCTGGTTCTATTGAAATTGCAGGAATCTCCAGAGAGGCCGGCTCCAGAACAAAAATTGCTGTTAAATCAAATGATGAGAACCTAGATCCAGTCGGATCGGTTGTCGGACAAAGAGGAACCAGAGTTCAAGCAGTTTTGAGCGAAATACCAAATGAAAAGATTGACATCATACTGTATGATGAAGATCCGGAGGTTTATATCACAAACGCCTTATCACCTGCGAAAATCCAAAAGATAAAGTTCAACAAAAAAGAAAAAATAGCTAAGATCTGGGTTGACGACGACCAACTTTCTTTGGCGATCGGACGCGGAGGGCAAAACGTTAGATTGGCGAGCAAGCTTACCGGTTGGACACTGGACATAGTCAAAGATGAAAAAAAAGATGATCAAAAAACTAAAACCGACGATGAAATAACGGGAGAAGAAGCGGACCAAAATGAATGAAAACGTTTTTGGTAAATTAACTAAAAATGCAAAAACTATTTTACTTCAGGCGGAAAAGTTATCAGAAGAAAGAGGAGAGGCACTCAATAGCACGCACATCCTGCAAAGTATAACAAGACTCAAAGGAACTCTGGCAAAAGACATTTTACAGGAATACACCATCACCTCTGAAGAAATAGAAATTATTACTAGTGTCGAAACAAAACACCGAGGAAGATTTGGGCAACAGGTTTCAGACGACGCCAAAAAAGTCATCATAGATTCCTTCAAGCTAGCCGCTCAATTCAAGCACTACAATGTTGATGCAGAGCATATTTTGCTGTCCATTGTCTCAAGTGAAAGTTGCTTTGCTTATAATCTGATAAATAGAATCGGCGTTGATCCACAAATTATCAAGAAACAGCTTCAAAGCATATTCAAGGATCTTTTTGAAATGGATAAGTTGATAAAGGATCAGGCAGTCGAAAGATTTAACGACTCTTCCGGACAAAATGTGTTTGAAGGTGACGAAGATCCGCTCTTGGGGACGCAGAGCCAACCGCTTGGTGGCTTAAGAACAATTAGTCCAAACGAAAAATTTTTCGAGGATGCTTCAATTGACCTTATAAAAAAGGCCAAAAAAGGCGAAATTGATCTTGTTTACGGAAGAGAGGAGGAGATTTCTCGGTGCATTCGCATCCTCATGAGAAGAACAAAAAATAATCCGATTTTTATCGGCGAAAGCGGAGTAGGCAAGACCGCTATAGTTGAAGGATTGGCGCACAAGATCGCCAGCGGTAAAGTACCGAGCGCACTTTTAAATAAAAAAATAATCTCCCTAGACATGGGCGTTTTGATCGCCGGCACTATTTATCGCGGGCAATTTGAAGAGAGACTAAAAAAAGTTTTATCTCATGTCAAAAATAACAAAGACATAATAATATTCATCGACGAAGTACATTCGATTGTCGGCACCGGTTCGGCCGAAGGCTCAATGGACGCGGCAAATATACTCAAGCCTGCTTTGGCCAAGGGTGAGATTCGCTTGATCGGAGCAACTACAACCGAAGAGTATCGAAAATTTATAGAAAAAGATCCGGCACTTGAAAGAAGGCTACAGCCAATTATGGTGAAGGAGCCGGAAGAGTCAGAGACAATAAACATATTGAAAGAAATCAGGCCTCTTTATGAAAAACATCACGCAGTCAAAATATCTGACGAAGCTATTGTCGCAAGCGTCGAGCTTTCTCAAAAATATTTAAAAGACAGATTTTTGCCAGACAAAGCGATTGACCTAATCGATGAAGCAGCAGCCGAGAAAAAGATAAATTTTTCTCTCGACCAAGAATCTCTCAAACTTGAAAAACTCAAATCTCAAATCAGTCAACTAGAAAATCAAAAAGAGGAATTGATCATTCAAGAAAAATTTGAAATGGCTGCAAAAATCAAAGAAAAAGAGCTTCAACTAAAGAAAAAGCAAGATGAACTATCGAGCAAAAGTCTTAAAAAAGAACCGAAGATTATTGTCGAGCGAGAAGACATCGCAAAAATCGTTTCGCAAATAACCGGAGTGCCTCTGGGAAATCTTAAATCGGTTGAGGCCCGAAGGTACAAGAGAATAGAAGAGGTGATAAAGAAAAACATTGCCGGACAGGAAGAGGCAATAAGGGAGCTTTCGCGGGTAATCAGGAGAAATCGCTCAGGAATAAGAGAGCAGAATAAACCGATCGGTTCATTTATTTTCCTAGGCCCGAGCGGAGTAGGAAAGACCGAAGTTGCGAAAGTTCTGTCAGAAAAATTTTATCTTGATAAAAAGGCCCTGATCAGATTTGACATGAGCGAATTTTCCGAAAGGCATAACGTTGCACAGTTGACAGGCGCGCCTCCGGGGTACGTCGGTTACGAAGACGCGGGAAAATTAACAGAAAGAGTGAGACGCAATCCGTACTCAATTCTATTATTTGACGAAATTGAAAAGGCCCATGCCGAGGTCTTTAATGTTTTGCTTCAAATATTAGACGAGGGAACCCTAACAGATGCTAGAGGAAAAACCACAGATTTCAAAAACACAATCATCATCATGACTTCAAATATTGGCCTTGATGAATATGCAAGTATTAAAAAAATCGGCTTCAAAACAGACGAAGAGCAGAAATATAAACAGATCAAAGAGCTTTTAAGCAAAAGGGTGGGTGAGTTCTTGAGGCCAGAATTAATAAACAGAATTGATAAAATTATTGTTTTTGACACTCTTGGCAAAAACGATTTGGAAAAAATTGCTTTGTTGAATATTGAAAAGCTTCAAAAACGCCTTCTTGATATGGAGATAGAGGCCTCATTTAGCAAAGAATTAATCAAAGAAATCCTTGAAATAAATTTTGATCCGATGTTTGGAGCGAGACCGCTTGTCAGAGAGATCAGCGAAAAAATAGAATCTCAAATAAGTGATTTAATAATCTCCGGAGACGTTTCAAAAGGAGATAAAGTGGAATTTACTATTAACAAAGATGGAAAACTACAGCATCGAAAAGCTTAAAAAGACCTTGCTTGATGGAGCCGGCACCTACCTTTCTACACAAGAGGTTAAGAAAATATCAAAAGCCATCTCGATAGCTCTTGATGCGCACAAAGGCCAAAAAAGAAATTCCGGAGACGACTTCATCGTCCACCCCTTAAGCGTAGCCATCATTTTACTTGAACTCAAAGTTGACGCAGACACTCTGATTGCGGCGGTTCTTCATGACACCATCGAAGATACGGAATATAAAATAAACGAAATAAAAAAAGTCTTTAACGCCGATGTGGCAAAACTTGTAGAAAGCGTGACAAAGCTTTCAAATGTACGAATAAAAAAGACGTGGTTTCCGTTTTGGAAAGTAAAAAAGGAAGAGATTCCGGAATTTGAAAGACAAATGGAGACGCTAAGAAAAATGCTGGTGGCAATGTCGAAAGACATTAGAGTAATCATTATCAAGCTTGCCGATAAAATACATAATCTTAGAACATTAAAATATCTGGATAAAGAAAAGCGCGAGAGAATTGCCAGTGAAACTATCGAAATATTTGCTCCTATTGCCGGACGACTTGGTATTGGGAAATGGAAAGGAAATCTCGAAGATTTAGCTTTTGTTCATCTGTATCCGCATGAATATGAAAAATTAAGAGAGATGGCTATTCCCAAAATAAAAGATCGAGAGAAGATACTGGCAAAACTATCAAAAGAAGTTGAACAGATGCTCGCCGATGGATCGATAGAAGCGCAGGTCGATTACAGAGCTAAGAGATGGTACAGTCTGTACAAAAAATTGGAGAAGTATGACGGAGATCTTGATAAAATACATGACCTAATTGCGATCAGAGTCATCGTCAAGAACTTAGAAGATTGCTATGGAGCTTTGGGGATAATTCATGGAAAATGGAAACCCTTAATCGGTAGAATCAAAGACTACATAGCCCTGCCAAAGCCAAACGGCTACCAATCTCTGCACACGACTGTATTTACAAATGCAGGTGAAATTGTCGAAATTCAGATCAGAACCGAAAGTATGCACGAACAAGCAGAATTCGGTATTGCATCTCACTGGATATATTCGCAAGACAGAAGATCAAAAAAGCCAAACAGAAAAGAAGTAGACTGGCTAAAAGAATTTTCCAAATTTCAGAAAAGCATCACCAATCCAGCAGAATTTTTTAAAGTTCTCAAAATGGACCTTTTTGAAAACAGAATATTTGTTTTCACGCCGGACGGAGACGTTAAGGATTTACCAAGTGGCGCTACAGCAATAGATTTTGCCTACAGCGTTCACACACAAGTCGGCAATCACTGCTTTGGGGCAAAAGTAAACAACAAAATTACTTCCTTTGACAAGCCGCTTTCCAACGGCGACATTGTGGAAATAATAACTGCCAAAAAAACAACCCCGAATAAAGACTGGCTAAATTTCTGCAAAACTCAAGCGGCTCGCAATAACATAAGAAAATTTACCAGATAAACTATCGTTTCTCTTAAATGTTTCGCAAAATAGCAAGTATTTTAATCTAATTAAATATCTGCTATCTTTTAACCATGATTCAAAGACCAAGAGGAACAGTCGATTTTATCGACGAACAATTTAAACAAAAACAAGATCTAGAAAGAAGATTTAGTGATTTTTTTTACAAAAAAAATTACATCGGAATTGAAACACCGCTTTTTGAAAGCAAAGATTTATTTGTGAGAACTGTTGGCGACCAAACAGATATTGTGCAAAAAGAACTTTTTGAGCTTGAGCAAAAATCTGATACAAAATATGCTTTGCGCCCGGAAATAACCGCAAGTATAATCAGGGCCTTGGCTGAAAGCGGCTCGCTCAAAACAAAGCCCAAGCCAATAAATGTTTTTAGTTACGGGCCGTGCTTCAGATATGAAAAACCCCAAAAAGGCCGAAGAAGACAATTCAATCAACTTGACCTTGAATCAATAGGAAGAAGTGACGCTTCTTCTGATGAGGAGTTCATCGTCAATGTAGTTGAATTTATAGAGCTTATTTCTCCAAAAAAAATTTTGTTGTCTATTAGTACCTTTGGTAGTGAGGAGAGGAAGGCCGAGTACGCTAAAGATCTGACGAAATACTTCGCAGACAAAAAGGATTCTTTGTGCGAACTTTGCCAAAAACGAATTGACAAAAATCCTTTCCGTGTCCTTGATTGCAAAAATCCCGACTGTAAAACGATCTGTCAAGATGCTCCGGAAATATCGCTAAATCAAGAGGAGAGAGAAAGGTTTCAAAACACGGTAAGCAATATTGAACAGAGAATATCGCCCAAGGGTCAAACCTCGATTAAAATCGACAAAACAATGGTTAGGGGACTCGATTATTACACTGGAATTGTTTTTGAATTTTCCCTAGTAGATGACGAAACGAGGTCGGGTTCGATCGGAGGAGGCGGTCGTTATGACAATCTGGTTGGCGAATTGTCCTCAATAAATTTGCCAGCGATTGGCGTCGGTCTAGGCGTAGAGAGAATAATTGACGCCATTGAATAAAGCTTGACACGTTCGGTTTTTGTTTGGTATCCTAGTATTGACATGAAAAAACAACTACCACTAACCAAGAGACAATCCGAGATACTCTCTTTTATAAGAGCATTCATTGAGGAAAACGAATACTCTCCAAGCTATAGAGAAATCGCCAAGGCCCTGGAACTCTCATCGGTCGCGACTGTAGCAGAATATATATCTATTCTCAATCAAAAGGGATACCTGAACAAAGAAGGATCTGGAGCCAGATCGCTCCAACTAACTCCCTCATGGGATGAAAGAGTATTTGAAATACCTCTAATGGGATTGATAGCCGCGGGAAGACCAATTGAAGCTATCAGAACCAACGAAACTATTGAAATACCCAGAGACATGGTCGGTCACAATGTTTTTGCTCTCAAGGTTCACGGCGACTCGATGATAGACGACGGAATACTCGATGGCGATTATGTAATAATAGAAAAGACCAGCAATCCAAAAAATGGTGACATCGTCGTGGCACTAATAGATCAAGATAACGTGACACTAAAAAGATTTTACCGCGAAAAATCAAGAATCAGACTTCAACCGGCAAACAAAAACTACAAGCCCATTTATACTAAAAAAGCGATTGTCCAAGGCAGGTTAAAAGGAGTGATAAGAAAATTTGACTAAGTCAGTGCCTGCACTATTGGCGTACGCAGTGATATTCTTGCTATAATTAAATTGCTTAAATAAAATAAGGAGCAAAAATGCCAAGGCCAATGGACATAATAGATCCCAAAAAAGACCTAGATAAAATTGAAGACAGCGAGTCGCCAAACGACAAAAATGATAAAAATGAAGAGGTTTTTGAAATAGAGCAGGCAAAAAGCGGGGGAACTTTTTATTTAGTTCTTGGAATTATTGCTCTTGTTGTCGCTACGGCTTTTGCTCTTTATATCTTGTATAGCGACAAAAGTTCGGACAGTTCAACTACCCAAGAACAAGTCGCAGTCGCGAGTCAGACGCCCGAAGCAGATGAAGAGCAAACCCTGGAGCCAGCCAAGACAACAACAATCACCGAAACCGCAACCGCGGTTGCCTCGACAGCCAACTTCGGTTCTTCTTCGGTCAGAGTAGCTAACGGCAACGGTGTGGAAGGCGAGGGCGCAAAAATTAAAACAATTCTTGAGGAAGCAGGTTTTTCAATCACATCAGTAGGTAACGCAAGCAAGACTTATGATAGTTCGATAATCTTTTTCAAATCGGGGAAAGAGGATTTGGCCGACGCACTCAAAGAGGCAATCAAAGACAATTACCAAGCTTCGACAAAAGAATCTGACGAAACGGTCGGAACATATGATGCCGTTGTTGTATTGGGCAAAGAGTAATCTCTTCATTAGCGCCCCCCTTCTTCTATTGCTTTTTGTATTTCTTCGAGAACTTCTCCTTAGAAGTACAAGGGGAAACAAAGCGTTGTTTAACGTTTTACTTTTCCCCGGTGTAGTTGTTCACGAACTGTCCCACGCCGGCGCCTGCCTTTTGCTTGGGGCAAAAATTGTTGACATAGATCTATTCACATATGGGGGTGGGAAAGTCGTTTATCGCTTTAAAAGGGGCCATTTGTATAAGAACTTTTTCATTTCGAGCGCTCCACTAATAATTGGAATTTTAATTTTATATCTTATAGCGTCCAGTTTTCTCGGACCTTTCGCTCAAGAAAAAAACTTAGCACTGATTGCTCTTTTGTTTTATTTTGCTTTATCTTTGACTATTACAATGATGCCAAGCGCACAAGATTTCAAGAATTCTTATCTTGCCTATATTTTATTGTTTGTCATAATATTTTTTGCCTCCTACTTATTCAGAGAAAAATTGATATATGCCGATAAGGTAATAACTTTTTTACTTCTTGCAAATGCAGTTATAGTGACAGCTTTGATAATTTCATTTTTTTACAGACTGGTAAGATCTCTGGTAATATTTAAAAAATGAGTTAAAAAATATATAATTCATCTATGGATATGGAAGTTACTAATTTTAAAAAAGGCGACGAAGCGATATCTCAAATAACCCAAAAATTATCCGCCGATAAAAAAAGTGGTGTATTCTGGGGAATTGGCGCTTTCACTGAAGCGACGATAAAGGTCTATGATTTAGGCAACAAAAAATATAAAGAAAAAAATCTTTCCGGAAATTTAGAGGTCGCAAGTATGACGGGAATCCTGTCATACATAGACGGTGAACCAACCATTCATGTTCACGTTTGTTTATGCGATGAAAACTTTTCAACTTATGCAGGTCATCTAGAAAAAGCAATTGTCGGAGCTACGCTTGAAGTGGGATTTTGTCAAAGTAAAGACTTAAACAGAGAATTCAATAATGAAATTGGTTTGAATTTGCTTAAAATAAAGGAGGATTAGTGGCAGACTACATAGACCCAAGAGAGGTAAAGGCCTCAAAACAAAAGAAACTTAAAACTGCGGCGATCATAACTTTGGTAGTTGCCATATTTATAATTGGTGGCGCGCTAGCGGCGACAAGGTTTAATAAAAACGATGCTAAAATTCCGGGAAAAGAAGCGGTCCAAAGTACTACAAAAACACCTGAACTACAGATTTGTCAGCTGGACGGAATGTCATATTCCCCAGACAAGGCCAATCGCCATCCTTTGGCGGTGATTGTCGAGAACCATCCGGATGCCAGACCGCAGTCAGGCCTTGCAGACGCCAGTATAGTTTACGAGGCGATTACGGAAGGCGGAATTACTCGTTTTATGGCAATATTTGGGCCAACAGACGCCAAAGAGATCGGACCAATTAGAAGCGCAAGATTGTTCTTTATGGACTTCTTGAAAGAGTATGATGCCTTTTTTGCTCATGCGGGCGGAAACGAAGACGCGTTGGCAAATATCGGTAATTATGGCATCAAAGACCTAAACCACTCCAGTAAATACTTCCAAAGAGATTACAAGGGGAGAAGCGTGGCTAGCGAGCACACACTGTATTCATCCACAGATCAGCTATACGAATACGCAAAGAGTAAAAATTACAATATCGACAGCGGCTCCTATCAAACACTGAAATTTAAAGCTGACACTCCCGTTTCCGAAGGAGGAAAGGGGATAGAGATAAACTTTTCAGGTTCACAAACTTATGCTGTCAAATGGACATACAACCAGTCCACCAACAATTACTCAAGATTCATGGCCGCAGTTGAGCACAAAGATAGAAACACGGGTGCTCAAATAACCGCAAAAAATATTATCATTCAAGAAGTTTCAAGAACTCTTCAGCCCCACGGAAGTTATGGGAGCGAGAACTGGGTCTTTGATACCATCGGAAGTGGAAACGCCAAGGTTCTAAGAGATGGACAAATTATCGAGGCAACGTGGAAAAAGGCCGACCGGACGAGTAGAACTAAATTTTTCGATGCAAACGGCACAGAGATTCAATTCAACCCCGGAAATACTTGGTATGAGATTGCCGCCAAGGGAACAACGAAGACTACAGAGATTTAGATACTGTTCATAACACTCTTGACCTTATTAACATAGGCCATTGAGTGATTGTAATTAAACAGTGCTTTATCGATATCTCCGTTTGAAGCACCGCTTCTCGCGAGAAGGTTTGCAGCAGCAAAAACACTGTCACGTAAATCACAAATATTAGCACCGCTTTCAGCATATGCTCTAAAAGTTGAAGGCATGAATTGCATCGGCCCTGTGGCGCCCGCATAAGACTTCTTACATTGAGCCGATTTACCAGTTTCTACTTGGTGAACCGCTTCAATCAGCTTCCAGTCAATAGAATACCTGGAAGCGGCTTCTTGGTATAGAGCTCTTAACGAACCCAAATCGGTGGAATAATTTTTGGCAACTTGAAGAACCTGCTTTTGCGCATTTAATCTGGCAACAGCTTCTCTTTTTTCTCTTTCGGACTTATCGCTTGAAGACTCACCCTTAACAATCTCAATCTTTTGAGCGTTTCTCTCAAATGAAATTTTTGTGTCAAATTTTGCCTTTACCTGAGGATTATCCCTTGTCTCAACAGGTTCAGATAAATACAAAGGAAAACCACTGAACACTACAGTCAGTAGAGCGAACAAAATTGTTTGAATGAATATTTTTCTCATTTTAAACAAAAATCTTCCCTTTTTTGGGAAGAAATATGATTATAGCACAAAATTGTCAATTTGTCAAGATGGCAGCCTCTTTTGGCCATTTTGGTTGATATTTGAGCGAATTTGTAGTAAGATAAATCAAGTAATAGAAAGGGGTGAGTTAATTTGAGAAAGTCGGAAAATCCCGAAGTTGTCATACGAAGGTTTCTGCGCGAAGTCCAATTGAGCGGAGTACTGACAGAAGCCAAAAGGAGAAGATACCGTGAAAAAGAGCCCTCAAGAAGAGATAGAAGGGAATCAGCGGAAAGAAAGGCAAAAAGAAATGAAAGCAAAAGGGGCTGGTAAACTGATATTATCAGTATTATTCGTGTTTTTTCTTATTGCTATTTTGGTTACTCTATATCTAACAACTAGATATAGTACTGATACATTTAAAATAAATTTCTAAAATGGACTATCTTGAGTTAATAAACAAAATGATTCTTGATGAGTATAAATCCGGCAATGCCAAAAAAAGGGTTTTTTTA
Organism: candidate division WS2 bacterium ADurb.Bin280; assembly: GCA_002071685.1. GTDB lineage: Bacteria > Patescibacteriota > UBA1384 > UBA1384 > DTJR01 > MWBO01. Next base: position 30,146 of record MWBO01000008.1, read on the forward strand.
CAAACCCTGAAGGCCGCACTGATCAAAAAGAAGATTGACGTAGGCGATAAATACACAAACGAAGACGGCCTTGGAGCGATCAAGATCGAATATAAACAATTGAAAGAAAGCGCCAAAGAGCAAGAAAAGGCGAAAAGGCCCGACCTTCTAGAGGAGACACTGGAAAGAATCAAGATCATCGAGCAAATTTTGCCTGAAAAAATGGATGAGCAGGCGTTACAAGAAAAAATTGACAAAATCATAGAACAAAGCGAAGACAAGTCTTTTTCATCTGTAATAAAAACTGCGATGAAAGAACTTCGTTCAGAAGCGGACGGCTCTGACATTGCCAGAATAGTCAAAGAACGACTGGAGAGCGATGGACAGTGAGGGTCTGCGCATAGAAATAATTGTTAGAGTAGAAGAAACGGATCTAAATCTAAGCAATCTTAGCAAAAGAGCCAAAAAACACCTGCTCGGGCGGGGAGTCAAAAAAGCTTTCGCCGAAATAGAAATTATCGGAAAAGCCAGAATGAGGTCCTTGAATAAGAAATTTATGAAAAAGGACTACCCCACAGACGTCTTAAGCTTTCCTCTTGAAAAAATTCCCGGGGAAGACGCTCAAAACATTGGCACTATTTTTGTTTGTAATGATATAATAAAAAAGCAATCAAGTGAAAGGGGAATTTCTTATAATGAAGAATTGGTCTTTTTGGTTTGTCACGGCTTGGACCACTTAATAGGGATTCATCATAGTTAAATAAGGAGGATTTTGACGCAACAAGACAGCATCGTCGGAATAGATGTCGGAACCACAAAGGTCTCTGTGGCGGTAGGCCAAATCAATGAAGGAATGATTCAGGTTTTAGCCCTACACAGTGTAGCAAATTCCGGAATGAGAAAGGGGTATGTTGTTGATGTTGAAGAAGTCGTTTCAAATATTTCTCTTGCGATTGAGGAAGTCGAGAGAATGTGTGGCTTTACCCTTACAAACTGCCTGACAAGTATTTGCTCCAATCAAATTGTCTGCGTCGAGTCAAAGGGCGTAATTGCCACAACCAGAAATGATAGTGAGATTACTGAGGAAGACGTAATCAAGGCGGTAGAGGCGGCCAAAACCGTTGCACTTCCTCCTAATTATGAAATTATTCACATAGTTCCAAAATACTTCATGGTTGACGGACAAAATCCCATCAAGGAACCGGTTGGCTTAAATGGAATAAGACTGGAAGTTTCCACGTGCGTTGTAGGCACCTCAACACCACCGCTTAGAAATTTGAGCAAAACCCTTACAATGGCAGGATTGGAGATTGAAGGAATCGTATTTTCACCCATTGCCAGTGCCAAGTGCGCAATCAACAAGAAGCAAAAAGAACAGGGTGTGGTGATGATTGATTTTGGCGCAAGCAACACCTCAATTGCCGTATTTATAGAGGGTTCTCTAATTCACGCAAAAGTTTTTCCGATTGGCTCAAACCACATAACAAACGACATAGCAATCGGTTTGAAAATTTCCATTGAAGCGGCGGAAAAAATCAAAATAACCGAAGGGAGCGCCCTAAAAGATAGTGCTAGGGAATCAGAGAAGATTAATCTGTCAAAATATGAGGAAAACGAAGAAAGCACTGTCAGCAAAAAATATGTTTGCGAAATAATTGAAGCTAGATTGAATGAAATATTTTCACTTATAAAAGAAGAGTTGAAATCAATAGAAGTTGAAGGACTTTTGCCGGCTGGAGCAGTAATTTCCGGAGGAGGCGCCAAACTAAACGACTTACAAACCTTTGCCAAAAGCTCATTATCACTGCCTGTTCAAATCTCCCGGCCCAGCAGTGAACTCTCCGGAGTTATTGACAAATCGGATGACCCGATTTACGCTGGCGCTATCGGTCTAATGCTGTGGGGTATTGACGAGATGAATTCAATAGTGTCTAATAAGGGCAAAGCAATAAATTTGGATTTTGGAAAATTTGGGGGGGCATTAGATAAAGTAAAAGGTATATTTAAAAACTTACTCCCATAATCATGATCAAGGAAGATTTAGAAACATTTGCAACGATACGCGTCGTCGGCGTAGGGGGCTCGGGTGGTAATTCCGTAGAAAGAATGATCGCAGCCAAGCTTAGAGGCGTTGAATTTATCGCGGCCAACACTGACGCACAGGCGCTAGTCAATAATTCTGCACCCGTCAAAATACAGATTGGTAAAGAAACTACCAGAGGACTTGGTTCAGGAAGTAATGTTGAGGTTGGCCGAAAATCAGTGGAAGAAAACAAAGAGGAAATCCTAGAAGCTCTAAAGGGTTCGGACATGGTCTTTGTCGCCTATGGAGCGGGAGGCGGAACGGGAACCGGAGCGGGCCCGGTAGTTGCCGCCATATCAAAAGAAATAGGTGCACTAACTGTTGGAATTGTCACAAAACCATTTAGTTTTGAGGGAATGAGGCGTAAGAAAGTTGCCGAACAAGGAATAGAAGAACTCAAAGACAAAGTAGATACACTCATAGTAATTCCAAACGACCGATTGTTACAGGTGATTGATAAGAAAACTTCATTAAACGATGCTTTCGGAGTAGTCGATGACGTTTTGCGTCAGGGCGTTCAGGGTATTTCAGACCTGATCACAATGCACGGTATTATCAACGTTGACTTTGCCGATGTGAAAACAATAATGGCTGATGCCGGCAGCGCTTTGATGGGCATCGGACGAGGCAGTGGCGACAACCGAGCTGTAGAAGCGGCTCGGGCAGCTATTGATTCACCCCTTCTAGAACTTTCAATAGACGGAGCAAAAGGCATTTTATTTAATATCACCGGCGGTCCCGATTTAAGTATGTACGAGATCGACGAAGCGGCAAAGATTATTACTGAAGCCGCAGATCCGGATGCAAACATCATCTTCGGCTCTATTGTCGACGAATCGATGTCCGGCGAGGTTCGCATTACAGTCATTGCAACAGGATTTGATGAAATCAGCGAACCCAAAAAACAGCAAAAGCCGATATTTTCTAGTTTCGAGCAACCGGTACAGCAACCGCAAGCAACCTCTCCATTCACACCCCTAGTCACAAAAGAAGCCCCAATAATTGAAGAAGAAACGGAAGAAGCAGACGATCTCGAAGTGCCCGCTTTTATTAGAAGAAAGCTCAAATAGGCACTTGTTCTCAAGAGAACGAAAAAACTATTGACAACACTATATAGTGCTTTATTATTATAAAAGCACCAAATATAGTGTAATAAATGCTTTGTCCAAAATGTAAGAGCGACGAAATTCAGGTAGTCGATTCGCGCGATGTAGATGAAAAAACCATCAGGCGAAGACGCGAGTGCGAAGCTTGTAAGTTTAGATTTACATCATACGAAAGAATCCAACCGATAAAATTAACGGTAATTAAGTCTGATGGAAAAACCGAAAATTTTGATCGCTCAAAAATAATCAGGGGTATTGAAATTGCTTCCAATAATAGGTTAAAAAGAGAGCAGATAGAAAAAATTGCGGATGAAGTCGAGGCAAAAATTACTCAAGAATCTCCCCCGCAAGTAACAACCAAGAAAATCGGAAGTATAGTAATCAGAAAGTTGAAAAAGATGGATGAGGTTTCTTACCTTAGATTCGCATCTGTTTACAAAAATTTTCAGGATATAGATTCATTTGAGCAAGAGCTTGAAAAATTAAAAAAATAATAATTAGCAAACAAGTATAAAGTAAAATACCAAGAGAACAGGAGGGGATTGTGCCAAAGACAAAGATTACCGAAAAAGCGGAAAGCCAGGCAAAGCTGCTAAAAAACGACAAAAAGAAGGCCAGAAAAAGAACCCAGAAGGGTTTAAAATTTGAAAAATATTTTACTAAGGATTTAAAAGATCCGCTTGAATCGGTCAAATACACAAGCAGGTCTTGCAAAATTATCAATCCCGACGGAAGCGTAGTCTTTGAACTAAATGACATCGAAATACCTCAAGATTGGTCGAAGATAGCTTCAGATATTTTGATATCCAAGTACATTAGAAAAAACGGCGTGCCACAATACGATTCAAACGGTCAAGAAGTTTTGGACAAGGATGGTAACGTTAAACTAACTAGCGAAAAATCGGCAAAACAAGTTGTCAGAAGATTGGCAGGATGCTGGAGACATTGGGGGGAGAAGTATAAATATTTTGCAAGCGAAAGAGACGCTCAAAATTTTCAGGACGAAGCGGAATATATGCTGATAAAACAAATGGCCGCCCCCAATTCGCCCCAATGGTTCAATACCGGACTCAATTACGCATATGGCATAACCGGACCAGCCCAGGGTCACTGGTACGCCGATCCCAAAAGCGGAAGATTAAAACTTTCAGAAGATGCCTACACCCACCCCCAGCCACACGCCTGCTTCATTCAATCTGTAGATGACGACCTTGTTAATAAAGGTGGAATTTTTGATCTTATTACAAAAGAAGCGAGAATATTTAAATATGGATCCGGTTCGGGAAGTAACTTCTCGAAATTACGCGGAACGGGCGAACCTCTGTCCGGAGGAGGAACCTCCTCCGGCTTGATGAGCTGGCTACAGATATTTGATAAGGCGGCAGGAGCTATAAAGTCCGGTGGTACCACCAGAAGAGCGTCAAAGATGGTCATACTAAATGCAGATCATCCCGATATCGAAGAGTTTGTTTTATGGAAACACAGAGAGGAGCAAAAGGCGTCGGCTTTAATGGCGGCAGGATATGGAGCCGGTTTCGAAGGCGAATCTTATCAAACTGTTTCCGGCCAAAATTCCAATAACTCTATCAGAGTAACGCATGATTTCATGAAGGCGGTGGAAAACAATAGCGACTGGCACTTGGTCTGGAGAACGGATCCGACCCACATTGCCAAAACAATCAAGGCAAGGGATTTGTGGAACAAGATAGTGGAGGGCGCTTGGAGCTGTGGAGATCCGGGGCTTCAGTTTGATTCGACGGTTAATGACTGGCACACCTGCCTCAAATCAGGAAGAATAAACGGCTCAAACCCATGTAGCGAATTTATGTTTCTCGATGATTCTTCGTGCAATTTGGCCTCCTTGAATTTGATAAAATTCTACGACCACAAGACGAAGGCCTTTGATATAGAAGGATTCAAGCATGCCACAAGGATTTGGACAACAGTGCTTGAAATATCGGTTTTGATGGCTCAATTTCCGTCTTACGAAATTGCCAAAAACTCATATATTTTCAGACCACTTGGTCTTGGCTATGCAAATATTGGTGCAATGTTAATGGTCATGGGAGTCCCCTATGACTCTGAAGAAGGAAGAGCGATTTCTGCAACAATCACTTCAATAATGACAGCACAGGCATATGAAACTTCAGCGGAAATGGCAAAAAACCTTGGGCCTTTCTCTTCTTATGAGGACAACAAAGACGACATGTTGAGAGTAATTCGAAATCACAGAAAAGCAGCTTACAATGCAAAAAAAGAAGATTTTGAAAAATTGGGACTAATTCCTCCGGAAACAGATCTTAAGAATGTCAGTGAAGAACTAGTCAAAACTTCTCAAGAACTTTGGGACAAGGCCCTACTAGAAGGAGGGATGCATGGCTTTAGAAATGCTCAAGTTACTCTTCTTGCACCAACCGGAACCATCGGTCTTTTGATGGATTGTGATACAACTGGAATTGAACCTGATTATGCCCTTGTTAAATTTAAAAAACTCGCCGGCGGGGGATATTTCAAGATAATCAACAATTCCGTTCCCGGAGCACTTGAAAATTTGGGATATTCTAAAACGCAAATCCAAGAGATGATTGAGTACATTATCGGATCCGCTTCATTAAATGATTCTCCCCATATAAACAGACCGACGCTTATTAAAAAGGGTATGAGCGAGGATCTAATAGAAAAAATCGAAAACGAGTTATCGGGCGCCTTTGACCTCACCTTTGCGTTTAACAAAACAATCATTAGCAAAGAAGCGGCTAAAAAAATGGGAATTGAAGAAGGAGAGTATGAAAAAGAAGACTTTAATTTCCTCAAGGCAATCGGCTTCTCGAAAGAACAGATAGACGAGGCGAACGAAAGCATTTGCGGAATTATGACAATCGAAGGAGCTCCCCATCTTAAAGAAGAGGACCTTCCGGTCTTTGACTGCGCAAATAAATGTGGCAAGGGAGGCAAGAGATTCATTGCTCCCGAAGGCCACGTCAAGATGATGGGGGCCGTTCAACCCTTTTTGTCGGGTGCGATTTCAAAGACAGTTAACTTGCCAAATGAAGCGACTCTAGAAGATGTCAGTAATATCTACAGGAAATCTTGGGAACTTGGGCTTAAAGCGGTTGCAATATATCGTGACGGATCAAAGGTTTCTCAACCCCTAAACATCGAAAAAGACAAAAAAGCGCAAGAAAAGGAAAAAGAGGTTGTAATAGAGTATAGGCCAGTCAGAAAAAAGCTTCCGAAAGAAAGACAGTCGTTGACCAGAAAAGTCAACCTCGGCGGGCACAAGCTGTTTTTGACAGTCGGACTTTACGAGGACGGTAAGCCCGGTGAGTTATTCATAACGATGAGTCAGCAGGGTAGCTTTGCTGCCGGCATGGCCGATTCGTTTGCCAAGATGGTCTCGATTGGTCTGCAGTACGGAGTGCCAGTGGAAACTATAATTTCCCAGATGAGACACATGAGATATCAACCAATGGGCTTTACCGGCGACAACGACATCACCAACGTATCCTCAATATCGGATTTCATCGCCCAATGGTTCGAAAATAAATTTCTGGAATCTTCGATGAAGGCGGTAAAATTACCCTTTGGCGGAAAAGAAGCGACTACGACAGAACAAGTTGCGCAGGCAGAAATAGCAGAGGACAAGAGCGAGCAAAAAAGCATTTTTAGTCAAGAACTAGGATTTTCTGGCGAAACCTGTCCCGAATGCGGAATGGCCTCGATGGTGACAAATGGGAAGTGTTACAAATGCGTAAACTGCGGAGCGACCACCGGATGCTCATAAAAAATGAAAAAAGATGGTTTAATAATTGCATACATCGGCGAAGGCAAGGGTAAATCAACAGCGGCATTTGGACTTGCCCTAAGAGCGATCGGCCAAGAAAAGAAAGTTTGCATTATTCAATTCATCAAAAGTAACGAGCAAACGGGTGAAGCAAAGTTCTTCAAAAAGCTCAAGAACGAGTGTGAATTTATAGCTCTCGGGGAGGGGTTCGTATCCATTCAAGGCGATACAAAGACTTTTAAAGTTCACAAAAACGCCGCTCAAAAGGCGATAGAGGTGGCGGAAGAAATAATCACCTCTAACAAATATGAAGTCATCATACTTGATGAAATAGTTGTTGCCATGGCGCTCAAACTGATAACTCAGGCACAAATAAAAAAGCTTCTCTTACTCAAAAAAGACCATCAAACAATCGTAATAACAGGGAGAGGCGAACTGGGTAAAATTGAAAAATTGTGCGATCTGATAACTCAGATGAAATGTATAGCTCATCCGTTTGACCAAAAAGTGGAGGCAATCAGGGGAATTGATTACTAAAAATCCTTCTGTGGTATAATTAATTTATGAATAAAGTTGCAATTCTAGCTTCAATAGTAATTGTCGGTGTTGGAATTTCGGGATGTTCAGGCCAAAAAAATACTACCGAAGAAACCCCCCAGATTCCAGCGCAAAAAGAAACATCCGTTGATAGTTCAAGTGGAAACTCTTATGAGCAAACAGACAGAATAAGCATCACCGATCCGGCGCTTTCCGACTACCTTTCAGACAGGGAAAAAACAGTCACGCAAGAAAGCTTACCGGCGCTTTCCGAGCAAGAGATTAAAAAAATCGGACTTGTGGCAAAGATATCCGGTGGAAGCAAGTACGGTTTGTCGGGAACGGCTCAAATTTTATCAAAGTCAACTATTGCACTTTCCAACTTCAGCTTCAACGGCGCCTGCCTGCCCCTTTTGGCTTATTTGACAAGAAGCAATCAAGTCGAAGACCCCTTAGTGAAAATAAAAGAATTTTCGGCGCCGATAAGCAATGCCAGTTTTAATCTCGACATCCCCGGGAACATAAGCTTAACGACCTTTGACTCAATTAGTTTTTATTGTTCGGATAAAATGGATAATCCCGTCAGTACAACCGATTTTACAAATTAATTGACAAAAGGACTCAATTAAAATAAAACTAGTCTATGAGGAATTTTTTGATTTTGTTTTCTGTTGGCGTAATTTCTAGAGTAATTGCGCATTTGCCAAACTTTACTCCCGTCGGAGCAATTATTGTTTATAGCGCTTCGCGCATGGGAATTAAGAAAGCCCTTGCCCTTGGAGCACTCACCATGTTGGTTAGTGATGCCATTCTTGGTTTTAGTTACGTTAGCATCTTTGTTTATCTTGGATTTGCATCATACGCGGTCATATCAAAATTATTTTCAAAAAAAATCGGTCTCATGCTGAGTGCCATTTTGGGTTCCTGTGCTTTTTTTCTTATTTCAAATTTTGGCGTTTTCCTAGGGCCATGGTATGACCACTCGTTAAGCGGGCTGTTGACCTGTTATACACTAGCAATACCATTTTTTTCAAACATGCTCATTGCTGACATAGTTTTTATCGGCGCGATAAGTATTATAGAAAATGTGGTATCTTATAAATTCAAGAAAATAAATTGGGAGGTTTTATGGCTACAATTATTTCCGAAAGCGATTTTGAGGAAAAGGTAATCAAATCAGAAAAGCCGGTATTGGTTGATTTTTTTGCATCATGGTGTGGGCCATGCCAGATGATGAGTCCGGTGATCGACGAACTTGCATCGGAGATGGAGAAAGATGCGGGTGTTTACAAGGTAGATGTTGATGCCTCGGGTAATCTTGCCAACAAATATCAAATAATGTCCATCCCAACAATTTTGATTTTCAAGGGAGGAAAAGTGGTCAAACAGTTTAACGGAGTCACCTCAAAAGAAGATCTCGAAAAAGAACTCAAATAAGTCGGTGATGTGGATAAAATACTAGAGGGATTAAATAAACAACAGAAAGAGGCAGTGGCCCATGGAAATGGGCCATGTCTTATAATTGCGGGTGCAGGTACCGGAAAAACAAAGGTAATCACCAGCCGAATCGCTTATATCATCGCGCAGAAATGGGCCAAGCCCTCGGAAATTCTTGCTCTTACTTTCACCGACAAGGCGGCTCAAGAAATGGAAGAAAGGGTTGATGTCTTGGTCCCGTACGGATTTATAGACACATGGATTTCGACATTTAACGCGTTCGGAGACAGAATTATAAGAGATTACAGCATAGACCTAGGGTTGCCGGCAAATTTCAAAATACTCTCTTCGACGGAGCAAGCAATTTTTATGCGGGAGAATTTATTTTCTTTCGATCTAAAACACTATCGTCCAATAGCAAATCCCATTTCTCACATAAGAGAGCTTTTGACACACTTTTCAAGACTCAAAGACGAGCTTATAAGCGAAAATGAGTACCTTCAATTTGCAAAAAACAAAATGTCTCAAACCACTGATCGCGAAAGTATGGAATTTTTGCAAAATGAGAAAACACTTGAACTTGCAAATGCATACAAGAAATACAAAGAGCTGATGCTCGAGAACGGCTACCTAGATTATGGAGATCAAATTTATCTAGTTTACAAACTTCTAAGCGAGAGACCTGATGTAGCCAAGCAAATAAGCGACAAATTTAAATTTGTTCTTGTTGATGAATTTCAAGATACAAACTACGCTCAATATGAAATTGTCAAAAAAATAGCCAGAAGCAAAAACATCACAGTGGTCGGAGACGACGACCAGTCAATTTATCGTTTTCGAGGAGCTTCGATTTCAAACATCCTTTCTTTTAAAGATGATTTCCCGCAATGCAAGCAAATAGTATTGTTTGAAAACTACCGATCAACACAGGAAATACTCGATTGCTCATACCGGCTGATACAGCACAACAATCCCGACAGACTGGAGGCAAAAAATAACATTTCAAAAAAACTTAAATCTACCAAAAATGGTCCCGAGCCAAAGCTTTTGCACTGCCAAACCCTTTCCTGTGAAGCTGACATGGTCGCTGACGAGATTTTAAAATTAAAAAAAGAATTAAACCTACAAAATAAGGATTTTGCTATATTATCACGAGCAAATAATCACCTAGAACCCTTCATCACCTCATTAAATCATAAAAAAATTGACAATGTATTCATTGGCTCCTCGTCTCTTTTCCAAACAGACGAGGTAAAAATGCTCATAGCGTTTCTCAAGTGCTTGGTATATTTTGAGGATAATTTAAGCTTCTACCAGCTTGCCACTAGCGAAATGTACAATATCGACGTCGAGCAATTAACCCCTTATTACGCAAAAATTAAAAAAGAAAATAAAACATTTGAGGAAATTTTTGGTTTGGAAAGTCAAAACTTTACGACAAAAATTATCGAGGATCTTGGATTCTATAGAAAAATGCTTTCAAGCAAAGGAACAGGGGAGATACTTTACGATTATTTAAAAAGAAGTAATTATCTAAAAAAACTAACTCAAAATACAAGCGCCAGCAATGAAAGCAAGGTTCAAAATATTGCGAAGTTTTTTGATAGAATAAGCCAATTTGACCGAACGAGTTCGAACAGTTCGGTTTTGTCTTTTCTATCAAATCTGGAACTGATAATGGAAGTAGGCGACGAGGTACTGACAAGCGATATCGATCCGGACATCGACGCCGTTTCGCTTATGAGCGTTCACGCCTCAAAGGGCTTGGAATGGCCGGTGGTTTTCGTCGTAAATATGGTTTCCGATAGATTTCCCTCAAGAGACAGAAAAGAAAAAATACCTATTCCCGATGAAATTATAAGAGAACGTCTCCCGAGCGGCGATTTCCACATACAAGAAGAAAGACGGCTTTTTTATGTGGCCATGACTAGAGCTAAAGATCGCTTATATTTCTCAAGCGCCCAAGACTACGGCGGAAAGAGAGCAAAGAAAATTTCTCCATTTGTATTAGAAGCTTTGGATAATCCAAATATAGACAACCAAAAGTACAAACTTACGAGCATTGAAAAAATCGCTAGGCACTCTTTTGTGAAAAACAATAATCACAAAAAAGTACGCAAGGGCGACGGCATCATCAGACTGTCCCGTCAACAAATAGATGATTACTATACTTGTCCTAAAAAATATTATTATTCGGCTGTTATTCAAATACCGCTTCCGGTCAACTGGCACTTCATGTACGGAAGCGCTATTCACGAAGCTATAGCGAGATATTACATAAGAAAAATGTCGGGTAAAAAACACACACTCGAGGATTTAATAAAGGATTTTAATCAGTGTTTCAAAAGCGAGGGCTTTATTACCAGAGAACACGAGGAGCAGAGAAAAAACAAAGGAGAACAAACTCTAACAAAGTTTTTTCAAAAGGAACAAAAAAGCAAAACCCTACCATACAAGGTTGAAGACTCGTTTGAATTCTTTGAAGATGGTGTAAAAATAAGGGGCAGGTATGATCTTGTTTATAAACACGATCATACTTTTACAATTTGCGATTTCAAAACTTCAGACGTCACCAACCAGAAAGATGCAGATACAAGAATCAAACAATCAACGCAAATGAAAATATACGCTCTGTCGTGGTTTGAAAAATATAAAGCAATTCCTCAAACTTCTTTGATCTTCATAGAATCCGACCTGCATTTGCAAATTACTTTTTCAAAAGACGATCTTGATAAAACAAAAGAGCTAATATTTGAAGTTGCGCAGGGCATAAAAAACGAAGATTACACCGCTAAACCCGACATCCGTCAATGCTCACTGTGCCCCTACAAAGAAATATGTAAAGATGCTAAGATAGGTTAGCCAAGGAAACAACATGGACAATACGATAATCTACATCGCCATAACATCATTTGTTGCAGCAATTGCAGGAATTTTGTTATCAAATTTCTTCGTCAAAAGAGCACAAAAAAACGGTAGCATTGACGACGAGCTTTTGGAAAACAAAATCTCCAGAATTTCATCCGAAGCACTGGATAAAAATTCCCAGAGATTTTTATTGATGGCAAAAGAAATTCTAAACAGTCAAAAAACAGAAATAAAAACCGACCTTGAAGGAAAAAAATCCGCCATCAACGAGTTAATTGCCGAAATAAGAAGAGACATCAGAAAAAATGAGGAGAGACTGTCACGCTCCGACGAAGAGAGAGTCAGATCCTTCACCGCACTGCAAAACGAGCTCGAAAGCTACAAAAAAATCACCGGAGAGCTCAAAATCTCTGCAGACAAACTGAAGAATTTGCTGGCAAACAATCAGTGGCGAGGAGCGTTTGGAGAGCAAATAGCCGAGAACCTTTTAAAAATGGCCGGATTTGTAATAGGCACGGACTACACGCGAAACGAAAAACAGACCACCGAGAACACCCGCCCCGACTTCACAATATTTTTACCTGATCAAACTAAGATAAACGTTGATGTTAAATTTCCCTACGCCTCTCTCGTCAGAACTATCGAGTCGGAAAACGCAGATGAAAAGAAGAAGCATTTCCAAACCTTCAAGCAAGATGTAAAAAACAAGATCAAGCAAGTTTGTACAAGAGAATACATTAACCCATCAGAGAAAACGGTCGACTTCGTAATCCTTTTCATCCCCAACGAAATGATTTTTAGCTACATTTACGACTCTATGAATGATGTCTGGGAAGAGGCAATGAGAAAAAAAGTTGTTTTAGCCGGCCCATTTAGCTTCACGGCAATCCTAAGAATGATTAAGCAAGCATACTCAAATTTCAGATACCAGGAGAACCTCCAGCACATCATCACTCTCATCCAAAAGTTTGACAATGAGTATGAAAAATTTTCCCAAGAATTTGATAAATTGGGAGAAAGAATCAACTCGACAAGCCGACAATACGAATCAGTTGCGACGACTAGAAATCGCCAATTAACGTCCGTTGTGGATAAAATAAAGTCACAAAACATTTCGGACAGCAGCTCTATAGAAGATATTAAAGAGCTGGCCTAATAAATGGAAATAAAAAAACTCTACGAAGAAGACGACCTTTTGGTAATTTCAAAACCGATTGGAATTGCTGCTCACAAAGGAGCGGACAAAGTTTCTTTTACAGTTTCAGACTGGCTTGTTGATGAGTATGAGCAAATAAAAAAACTTAACTGGCAAACCAAAAATCGCATCGGCATAGTTCATCGATTAGACAAAGATACATCCGGAGTAATGATTCTTGCCAAAAAACCCGACATGATCAAAATTCTCCAAGATCAGTTTCGCCAAAGAGAAGTCGAAAAACACTACCTGACTTTGGTTTATGGAAAAATGCCCTTTGAAAAAGGATCGATCAGCGCCCAAATTTATACAAATCCGAAAAATCGAAAAGGACAAAAGGTAGAGCTGATAGACTTTGGAATCTACAACTTCAAGAGAAGATTTTCAGCAACAGAATATCAAGAAATTAAAGTTTATAAATACAAGAAGGAACTATTGAGTTTGCTTGAAATAAATTTGAAAACCGGAAGAAAGCACCAAATTAGAGCACATATGAAGTTTGAAAATCGGCCCGTCATCGGTGACCAAATGTATTTCAACAAACCTTCAAAAAGACTTTCCAAGGAGCTTCAAATTCAAAGACAGTTTCTACATTCCTGTTATATAAAATTTAAGAATCGAAAGGGCGAGGAAATGGTTGTAAGGGACGAGCTAAGAGACGATTTGCAAGAAGTGCTGCAAAAACTGGAGGAGGTGTAATGGATTGGTTTGAAAAAATTAAAAAACCGATCATCGCTCTTGCGCCGATGCACGGATATACCTACAGCGAGTTTAGACAAAAATGTGCCAAGGCGGGCGCTGATGCCGTCTACAGTGAGATGGTCGCAAGTGAAGCGATTATTCGCGACGTCCCACAAGCAATGGAGATGCTCGGATTTGAACAAAACGAAAGACCGGTGATTTTGCAAATTTTTGGATCAAATAGCGAGGTCATGGCAAAAGCGGCACAAATTATCGAGGAGAGATTTTCTCCGGATGGAATTGACATTAATTTCGGCTGTCCAGTACAGAAGGCGGCAAAGCAAGGATTTGGATCTTGCCAGCTAGCTGATGATAGCGAAGCGGCAAAAATAGTCAAAGCTGTTTGTAGCGCCACCAGTATTGCTGTCAGCGTGAAAATGCGCTTGGTCAGTTTTGATGCTAACGAAAACATTGATTTCATAAAAAAAATGCACCAAGCTGGGGCAAGATTATTTTCAGTTCACGGCAGAATAAGAACACAGAAATATCGCGGTCACGCCGATTGGAATTTGCTTAGAAAAATAAAACAGGGTTGTGGCGACATCCCAATTCTAGGAAGCGGAGATGTCGATAGTTTGCAGTTTTTGAAAGATAATCTTGGCAATTTAGATGGGGCATTAGTTGGTCGCGCTGCCAAACGCGATCCGGAAATATTCGGAGAGCTGGTAAAAATAAAAAACGATTAGGCAATTGAGCAGTTTAAAAATTATGAATGCAGAATGTAGAATTTTGAATCTAGCAAATTCAGAATTAAGAGTGCAGAATTAACAGTGATAAATTACGAAAAAAGATGATGTGCTAAATTCAAATTCCAAATTCCTAACTAATTAAAAATAAGCAAGGGCGCCGATTCCGGTGAAGGAACCGACGCCCCTGTGTCGGCAGTGTTAGAAGGCGGGCCCGGACGGGGGCCTTCTGACCACCTCCTCGTGCCCATCGTCGTAGACGACGGTGAAGAGAATCGGGGAGCTCGGCTCCCCATCAACGATCCGAACGACCCGAGGGCCGTCGGACCGAATGAAGACGATGGGAAACAACTTACCGGCGACATCCCCCATCAGGATGGCGCTGTCGCCGGAGCGCAACTCCTCGGTCGGGAGGATCTCGATGCGCCGAGCACCCTCTCCGACCGTGTTGACACGCACGCCCATGGGGACGTCCCAGAGAACGGGGACGTCAGGTGACCCGGGCCAACCGGGGTACCCCGTAGCGCCGTGGTCGATCCACGACACGTTAAGGACCACCGGCGCCGCGCTTGACAGTCGGGTGTCGGCGTAGAAGCCGTCACCCGAGCGGGTGGCGCCTTGGACGAAGATCTCCAGCTTGTCAGGCTGGATCCTCGTCGTGATGACGTGGGCCGACCAGACCGTCTGGTCGGCAACCTCGGCATAGACGTTGCACTGCCACGAGGACAGTGCAGTCAGACGCCACCGCCCGGGCGACAAGCGCTCAAGCGAGAGCGCTTCCGCCGGAACGGCGAAGAGCGTGACCGGCCGGCTGGGAAGGTCCCCGCGGACCTCCCAGATCTGCTGGCCGATCACCTCTACATCCCCATCCGGCTGAGCCGGAATGGGGTGCGAAACGACAACGTCGTCCGGCACCGTCGCGGGGGTGAACCCTTCGCCGGAACAACCGGCGAGGATAACGACCAGCATGACGGCCAAGGCCGCCGAAAACAACTTTTTCAATGTACTTCCTCCCTTCGAAGACGAATCTCCGAGGTTCGATTTCCGACGCGAATAGCGCCATGAGGAAATCGTAACCAAGTACTATAGCACAAAATTGCCAAAAAGTCAAGATCACCAGCGCTTTTAAAAAAGCGACATAAACTGCAAAAAAAATAAACGGCTCAATCAAATGAGCCGTTTATCTTCTGTTAAATTTAAATTATTTCTCTATCTGTATCGCCTCTACCGGACAAGATTGAGCAACTTCTTCAAGGTTGCAATCGTCACATTCTTGTTTTTTGACCTTGCTAATACCGTCAACCACCTCAAAACATTGCTCGCAAAGCGCCGCACAAGTACCGCAACCTATGCACCTCACCTCATCGACTGTAATTTTCATATCTCTCCTCTGGAATTACTATTATTTTAAAGAATTGGAGCGGAAAAATTTTCTTCCTTGAGCTTTTCAAGGACTTCCATTTCTTTTGATTTTTCTTTCTTGATCTCACCCTCCGCCTGCGTCTTGGACTGACAGTAATTTTCTCTAGAGTAGGCAATGATCTGTTCCTTAAAATTGAACGTCGGCTCTGGAATCGAAATTGTTTTGCCTGAAAATGCCTCTTTTACCTCATCATCTATCGATAACTTCAAGTATATTTCCCGAACGCCAAGATTGACGATATCGTTTGCGCCAAAGCGAGGAGAAAATTCTTTTTCGAGCAAGGCGGCATCCTCCGGACCTACCCTGAAAGCGATAATTGATCCGACATTTCCAAACACAGTGTTTCGAATGGTGTCGCTAATTTGCGAAACGTACTGGTGAGCCAAGGACAGACTCAGTTTATACTTTCTGGCCTCCGACAAAATATTGGCAAAAGTATCTGTGGCAAAGTTTTGAAACTCGTCAACGTAGAGATAAAAAGGAACACGTTGACTTTCGGGCACCTCGGAGCGCGCCAAAGCACTTTGATAAATTTTGGTAATAATCATCGCACCCAGAAGTGACGTATTCTCTTCTCCCAGAATTCCCTTGGGTAATTTAACCAGCAGAATTTTTTTATTATCCATCACATCCTGAACAGAAAAAGTGTTCTCTTCCTGTCCGACAATATTTCTAATAATTGTATTTGATACGAACTGACCAATTTTGTTCAAAATGGGCATGATCGCTTCACTATCAAATTTCTCGCTCCATCCGGCAAATTCATTGGTCCAGAAATTTTTAACTACCTGATCTTCGATAGATTTAATCGTGTCTTGCCTATATTCACGGTCGGTCAAAAGAAGCAATATCGAGAGAACCGACGCCTTGGGAGCATCAAGAAGCGCTAAAATCGTCATTCTCATAACGTGCTCCAGTCGAGGAGTCCAGTTGGCGCCAAAGGCCTTTTTGAAGGTTTCTATAAGTCCGGTAGCAACTTGCTGACGATAAATCTTTTCCACTTTTTCAATCGGGTTAAACGAGATGGGATACTCTTCGTCAATCGGATTGAAATAAATAACGCCTTTGACCCTCGATTCCGGAATGTAGGGAATGATGTTTTCCACCAAATCGCCGTGCGGATCTATTACACAGATACCGTGGCCGTTTTCGATGTCATTTTTGATGAGTAATTCTTGAAGTTTGGACTTTCCCGAACCTGATTTACCGATAGTGTACATGTGTCTAGCTCTGTCTCTCCTTTTTATTCCAAATACTTCTCTGATATTGCGATAGTTGGTGGTGGCAAAGGGACAAAGCTCTTCAGGCGAAGTATTGTCAACCGTTGGTAAGCCCAGAGGCGGTTCAGCTTTTGGAGAGAGAACTTTGTATAGGTTGGGTACCGAATCTGTATCTGTTGGAAAATGAAAAATTGTCGAAAGCTCGTCCGAGGAGAGATACATGGCGTTTTTTGAAAAACTAAGAGCTTTGACTTTCTGCAAACTCTCTTCGGTCAATTCGCTTACCGGATACTTGAATTCGTTATATTCGCTTTCCAGTTTATTGAAAACTTGCGCTATCGGAGCAAGCTT
The DNA here is from genome assembly GCA_002071685.1 of candidate division WS2 bacterium ADurb.Bin280. Classification (GTDB taxonomy): domain Bacteria; phylum Patescibacteriota; class UBA1384; order UBA1384; family DTJR01; genus MWBO01. The sequence goes on from MWBO01000008.1 coordinate 47,556, forward strand.
TGCCTGCGCCGAAACATGACTGTCGCTATAGAGGATCATGTCAAGCTCGACTTGGTAGAGAAATTGTTTGTTTTTTTCGACAGCAGCGCCGACCGCTCTCGACCTCGTCTCTCCGGAAAGTTTTTTGTTAAAGATGTTTTCGACGACATTTAATCTCTGGCTTAAATTTTTATAGGCCAGATTGACCGATCTTTTTACCGAAAAAATTGCCTGATTGAAGTCAACAGGGGACACTTTTACTTGCAATACAAAACTGTCATAAGCCGTCAATCTATTGAGCTGATTATAAATATCCGCCAAGAAAGATCCTTCCATCTGATGAAAGACCAAGAAGGGGAATTGATCGCCATACTTGAGCTTGAGATTTGTATGGGCGGCATTTTCCACTTTGCCGAAGCTTATCTCCTTGGAAACCGTCTCTATTTCTATCTTGGGAAAAAGAGAATATAGCTGGTTTTCAAAGATACTGGCATAGCCCTCGCCGATCCTCGCTCCATAAAAAATCCTTTTTCCAATAACGTTAAGAGTAAAACAGAAGGGAACATTGGTCAGAATCTTATTGGAAGTTTTGATAAATTCATAAAAGGTACCAATGTCAAACTTGGTATTCTGAGGAAGTTTGATGATGTATTCTCTGCTTTCGAAAAAGTCGTCCATAAATCCTTTATAATTTATCATTTTTAGATAAACAAAACAATCAACCTTGACATAACCAGGGCCCCTGATATTTTTAAATTAAAGGAGGGGAATGGCAAGCGAAATAAAAAACACCGGATTGCTATCGGCAATAGTTTTTGCCATTATAGTGATCATTTTGCTCATAATAGGACTTTTCACCCCATGGTTTCCGCAAATATAAAGCTCAAATATCATTCTCACCCCATCAATGAATTTACGGAGATTGACAAGTATTTGATGGTGCCCAAAAAACTGCACGAGGATTTTCCCGAAGGCGAGATAGAAATCAGATTGCAAAACAAGAAGTTTTCTACAAGAGTTTATGATATTTATTGTGAATGCACCGGTAGCAAACACATTCACAAGGTCATCGACTTAAGAAAATTTGAAGGAACAAACGACTTTTCAGAGGGCGAGGAAATAGAGATCTCATGAAACAAAAAATTTTGCTTATTCCATATGTAAAAAATGGGGAAGAAATTGTTTATTTTGTCGGAAAGAGAAAATTGAGTTTTGAGAAAGATGCTTCAAAGGAGATTTGGCAACTTCCAACAGGCAAAGTAGGCGACAACGTCGATGGCGAAAAGGTGATCGAGGCGGCGCTCCGCGAGTTTGAGGAAGAGCTCGGAGTAAAAAAATATAAAAATTTTATAAATCAAAATTATTTTTTTAATTGGAGCAAGGAGGGCGAACAAATCAGGGAATATGTTTTCGCGCTAGAGCTTGAAAATGAAAAAGTGAAAGTCTGCAAAAGGGAGTTTGAAAAATATGGCTTTTTTAATATCGATAGAGCAAAAAAAATTTTAAGTTACGACAACCATAAAAACTTTCTTGTCAGACTGGACGAAGACATCAGAACATCAAAATATCCCAAAATTTTTGTCATCTGCGGTCCCGGCGGGTGTGGGAAGGGTTCATTAATGGACCTGATCGAAGACAAAGCCAAAATCGAGCGCGCCAGAACAGCCACCACTAGAAGCAGGGGAGTCAGCGACAGCGACAAGTGTCGGATATTTGTCAGCAAGGGTGATTTTGGGAGGATGAAAAAAAGGGGGCAATTTATCGAAACAAATTTTTTCAAGGGAAATTATTACGGATCTTTAAAAAGCGAGGTGGAGGGAAGATTTTTGGAGGGCAAAAGCGTCATGATTGAACTTGACTTAAATGGCCTTGAGCGAATAAAATCTATCTACTCAAACGTTGTTTCAATTTTTATATACGCTGACTTAAAAACTCTTAAACAAAGAATGGAAAAAAGAGGACGAGACAGCGCAAAAGAAATCGAAAGAAGACTGAAAATATCCCAAAGGGAACTTGAAAACTCCTCGCTTTGTGATTACATTATAAAAAATGAAGACGGCAAACTTAAAGAAGCCGCGAAAGAACTTATAAATATAATAAACAAAAACACTGTCAAAAAGGAGAAAAATGAGTTCGCAAAATAAAAGTGCTTCGGTATTCATTATAATCGTTGCTATCATAGGATTGATTTTGGGAGGTATGGTAATTAGCGCACCTTCAACCAATAATGGCTCGCAACAGGCAGTAAATGAAGACGAAGCAATAATTTCGAGAAATAATAAATTTGTCATCGGAAATGAAAATGCAAAGGTGCGAGTTGTAATATTCTCAGACTACCTTTGCCCATACTGCGCTGATGTTCACGCGCAAATGAATGAAATCGTAAGCAACGACCCCGATAAAGTTTCTTTCGTGACCAGATCGTTCATCGTCCACGACGAGGCCATGATCATGTCGCAAGCGGCACACGCGGCCGGAGAGCAAGGTAAATTCAAAGAGGCAAGCGATCTGCTTTTCGAGAAATACAACGAAGGGACAGAAGAGAAAATGCTGGAGATGGCTAGAGAGCTAAATCTTGATGAAAATAAATTCAAAAATGATCTCAACAGCGAAGAAACAAAGAACTTCATTCAAACCGACAACGAAGATGCCTTTGCTCTAAATCTCAGAGGAACTCCAAGCATTTTCGTAAACGGCAAGTATGTAGACGACCCCAGTAATCTAATGATGATTATTGAAGAAGCGGCAAAATGAAGCTTGCGTTAATCAGCGATCTCCATAGCCAGAAGGCATGCCTTCGCAGTGTGGAAAAAATCTCCAATCAGCAAAAAATCGGGGGAATTATCTGCTCTGGCGACAATACGGTGGGAGATGACGCAGAGTTCATAAGACAAATATTTTCTATTTTAAAGAGAGAAGGGAAGAGGGGATTCTTTATTTGGGGAAACTCCGATCAAGAAAATGTCCGCAAAGAAATTTTAGAAAACGACTTCAATATTCATCTTGAAAAAAAGGAATTTCTTTCACTTAAGATATTTGGCCTAAGCTATATGGAGGACTACGTTGCTTTTGACAGCTCCTTGGTCAAAGGAAGTATTTTTGTCACGCATCAACCTCCGATTCAGCAAGCACTGCTTAAAAAATGTCAAAATGCCCCACTGATGCACATATCAGGCCATCTTCACAAAAAAGCATTTGTCAAAGAATATCCGGCTACGACTCACATACAAGTCCCGACATTAATTGACGGCAGGTACGCTCTCCTCGATGAAAAAACCAAAGAAGTGGAGTTTGAATATATTTAAGTACTTCAATAAGATATGTGCTAAAATAAAATCAAATGGAAAATCTTTCAATTTGCACAATAGGAGATACAACAATTGATAGATTTTTTATGCTCGATAAAGGCGAGGCAGAACTCTTTTGCTCAAAAGGACATTGTGAAATATCTTTTGGACATGGCGAAAAAATATCGATTGAAAAATACAAAAAGTCCTTTGGTGGGAGCGCATTAAATACCGCTATCGGATTTTCAAGATTATCTGTCAAAAGCTCTATAGCGACCATAGTGGGGGAGGACGAAGACGGCGAGCAAATAATCTCATTTCTCAGCAAAAACGGTGTAAACACCAGTTTAATAAAAAAACAAGAAGACACCAATCAATCGGCAATTCTCGTTTATGCCGGAGAAAGAACAATATTTTCATATCACAAAAATCGAGATTATGGGCAAATTGAAATACCAAACACTAATTGGTTATACCTCTCAAGCGCAGGTGATGGTTTTGCCAAAATGATTCCGCAGATAGATTCAAAAGTAAAAGCAGGGGCAAAAATAGCTATAAACCCCGGCTCCTCACTGATCGAAAATTTTGAAAATTTAGAAAAATTAATAAATGTTTGCGAAATATTATTTTTGAACCGTCAAGAGGCTACGATGCTATTTAAAACAGAAAAAATCAACGAACAAATAGACGAGGTTCTCAAGCAAGGACCAAAAACCGCCGTCATTACCGATGGAGCAAATGGTGCATATGTAGCAAATGCTACTACAAGATTTCACATGGGCATCATGCCAAGTCGTCTGGTCGATCAAACCGGCGCCGGAGACTCTTTCTCTTGTGCGTTTACCGCTAGCCATGCGCAAGGAATGTCGCTTGAAGAATCCTCAAGATGGGGTATGGTAAACTCATCAAGTGTCATTGAAAAAATCGGAGCAAACGACGGGTTGCTAAACGAAAAACAAATTAGAGAAATTGTTGGCTCATCACCAATCTTAAAGGCCGTTGATTTATAAAAAAATAATTTTGAAGCTCTCAAAGCTTCAGGGGGCGATCAGATGAAGAAGATATTTATAGCCAGAAATATCGATGAAAAGGGGATTAATCTTTTAAAAAAATATGAGTCGTTCGACGTTGAAATAAATAAATCAGGCGACGTTTTGAGTCAAGAAGAATTGATAGAAAGAGCCAAGGGATGCGAAGCAATAGTGACCCTCCTAACCGACAAAATAGACGCAAAAGTCTTAGACGGCATCGGCAGTCAATTAAAGATAGTGGCAAATTACGCAGTCGGATTTGACAACATTGATCTGCAAGCCGCCAAGGAAAGAAATATCGAAGTCACAAATACCCCAGACATAATGACGCAAGCGGTAGCTGAACACGCTATGGCGCTGATTCTTGCTTGCGCCAGAAGGGTGGAGGAGGGAGATAATTATGTCAGGGCGGGAAAATACAAAAAATGGGAGAGCGATCTACTACTGGGTCCGGAAATTGCCGGTAAAACCCTCGGGATAATTGGCATGGGAAATATCGGAATAGCCCTTGCCAGCATTGGCTATCATGGCTTCGGAATGAAAATTCTCTACAGCGATCCTAATATATGCGAAGAAGCGGATAGAAATTTTCAGGCGGACAGAAGGTCGCTAAATGAACTGCTCGAACACAGTGATTTCATCTCTTTGCACGTACCTCTACTTGAAAGCACCCATCATTTAATTTCAGAGGCAGAGCTCAAGAAGATGAAAAAAACTGCAATCTTGGTAAACACCGCGCGCGGACCGATTATCGACGAAAAGGCCTTGGCGGAGGCACTTGAACAAAAAGAGATTTTTGCAGCAGGAATAGATGTATTCGAATTTGAACCAGAGCCCGTTGAAAAGCTAAAGGATCTACAAAATATAATAATGACCCCGCACATCGCAAGCGCAACTCACGAAGCAAGAGAAGCGATGAGCGAACTGGTAGCCCAAAATATAATCGAGGTCTTGCATTCGAGACCGGCAAAAACCTCCGTGCTCAAAAAATGAACGAAGAAAAAATTGCCGTTATTGATATAGGCGGAACAAATATTAAGTTTGCAGTTATTGGAGCGCAAGATCGGGCAGAAGTACAACAATTTGATACGCCAAAACAAAAGGATGAGCTCCTCAATTCAATAAAAGGCGCATTAGAAAAATCTCTTATTGAAAAAATTAAAAACGTCGTCTTAGGTATTCCGGGGCTGGTCGATTATGATCAAAATAAAGTTATTTTCTGTCCCAACCTTAAAGAACTAAAAGATCAAGATCTCAAAGATCTATTTAAGGAAAAAGGCCTTAATGCATATTTTGCAAATGATGCTGATCTATTTTTGTATGGAGCCACAAATGGCAACTTTGCAATAAACACCCTTGCCCTAACAATCGGAACGGGGCTGGGGGGATCTTTTTGCCTTGGAGGAGCTGCACCCGATCAAATGGGTTTGGCCGGCGAGATTGGGCACATGAAAATTGTTGCAAACGGTAGAGAGTGCGGATGTGGACAGAAAGGATGCGCCGAAGCATATGTGAGCGCTACCGCCCTCATAAAACAAGCGCAAAAAGAAATATCAACGGACGTCACAAAAGCGTATGAAGTATTTGACTTGGCTAGACAGGGGAACGAAAAAGCGCTTTTTATAATTGAGGAAATGGCAAAATCACTAGGATTAGTAATTGCAAACATGATCAATGTATGTGCGGTGGAGAAAATTATAATTGGTGGCGGAATAGCCAAATCATCTGGAGCATTTATTCAAACAGTAAAAGATAATGCTATTGAAAATACATACTGCGCCCAAGAGCGCAAAATAGATATTTTCGCCCAAGAAGATTTCGAGGAAACTGTCGCAAGAGGCGCCAAAATATTTTTTCAGAGAAATTATGATAGAACTTAAATACAAAAGACAGGCCCTTCTGGATATTCATTCGCCCCTGTATCTAAAAAGTAAAAGCCACGATCTGGGAGCGGGTGATATAGACGATCTATATGTACTATCAGATATTTGTGCACAAAGCAGCTTTCGCTTCATTCAAATGACGCCAATTCATGACAGCAGTCTCAATCCTTCACCCTACATGGGAATTAGCAGTTTTTCACTAAATCCGATTCATTTAAGTGTCAGCAAAATCCCCCGAAGCGATAAAGTCGATAAAGTCATTGCTAAATGGAAACAAAAACACTCGCTTAGAAAAAATAAATCAATAGTTGACTACAAGGGGATCTATCGTTTTAAATTGAAAATTCTTGAAACAATTTTTGAGGATTTCAAGAAGCGCAACAGTGTAGATTATGAGAAATTCGATCCCCAGACAATCAATTATGCAGTTTTTCGAGCTCTAAAAAACAAATACGAGCTCAGATGGAATAATTGGCCTTCAAAATATAAAATTGCCGATTATCAAAAAATTATTTCTAGCGACGACGAAATAAAAGAAAAGACTGAGTTTTTTCTTTTTTGCCAAGAGGTCTTACTGGCGCAGTGGAAAGAGGTAGCAAAATATGCAAAAAGCAAGGGTGTATTTTTTGTGATCGACAAACCAATCTATCCGATACACGACAGCGCCGATGTCTGGGCTAATCAAGACATTTTTTACCTCAACGAGGATGGCTCGGCAAAGTATGTCTCGGGTTGCGATAACCCAAAAGATCCTTTTGGAAAGCAGATCTGGGATCAGGCGGTTTATAAATTTCGTGAGAAAAAAGAGGATGTGATTGATTATATTGAGAAATCGATTGCTTTTGAAGCGCAAATATCTACCGTAATTCGCCTTGATCACGCAATTGCTCTGGTTTGGAAATATTATGTAATTGATGCCCAAACAAAAGAAGGAAGGCACATTGAAGCGATTTGTGATGATTTGTTTAAAAGACTGATAAAAAAATTTCCCGATGTATTGTTCATTGCTGAAGACGTCGGATTCATTAGTAAATTAATAGACAGACCCCTTGAAAAATACAATCTCCCGGGGATGAGAAGTCCCCAATGGCACAGCAGAAAAAAATACCGCGAGATAGACGAATACCCAGAAAACTGTCTAGCGTTTACTTCAAATCACGACATGACGACATTAAAACAATGGTGCAAGAGTTTGAATGTCAATGAAAAAGAATATTTCTTCAGTAGGAAAGAGGCGAAACGATTCAAAAGCGACGAGTGTGCCCAAAAAATTATCGAAAAAATTTTTCACAGCAAGGCGAGTATGGCAGGTATTTCGCTAAGAGATTTGATCGGTGATGACAGGAGGTTCAACAAACCGGGGATTAAAAATTTGAAAAACTGGAAATTAAGAATGACAAAATACCTTGAGGAAGTTGATTTTTCTCAGATAAAAGAGATAATCAAATCAAGTGGGCGATTTTTTTAAACGGCTCACCCAATTGAGCCGTTTAATATGGGGAGAGAAATATAAGAAAGAATAGTGGAAAATAAAACTTGTAAGCAGTGTGGGGAGGATTTTGTCGTAAGTGATGACGATTTGGCGTTTTTGGAAGATATAAGTCCTGAATTTGGTGGGCAAAAATATCTAATAGATAGTCCAAAACTCTGCCACAAGTGCCGACAGATAAGGAGATTAGTCTGGAGAAACGAAAGATCACTTTATAAAAGAAAATCTGACAAAGGCGGAGAAGAGATCGTTTCTATTTATTCGCCGGACAAAACAGACTATAAAGTTTATTCAATCGATGAATATCAAAGCGATAATTGGGACGCCTTGGAATACGGATTTGAATTTGATTTTAATCTTACTTTTTTTCAGCAGTACGATAAATTGATACATCTCGTCCCTCGAAAAACAAGCAACTCTATAAGAAATGAAAACAGCGAATTTTGTAACCAAACATGGCAAAGCAAAGATTCGTATCTTTGTTTCAACACCGGTTACGCCGAGAAATGTATGTATTGCACCGAAGCATTCTATGTCAAGGACTGTGTGGATTGTTTTGACATAAGAAATTGCGAAGGTTGTTTTAACAGTTTCGACTGCGAAGGATGCAACAACTGCCAGTATATCGATCACTGCAAAAATTGTTCGGAGAGTTATTTCGCCTTTGACTGCATGGGCAGTCAAAATGTCTTTATGTCAACTGGACAAAGAAATAAGCAGTATGTCTTTGAAAACCAGCAACTCTCCAAAGAAGAATATGAATCTAAAATTGCACAATTCGACCTCGGTAATCGAACAGTGGTAGATGATTTAAAAAATCGCTTCAAAGAGTTAAAAAAGAGCGCAATACATAAATTTAACCACAATATTCAAAGTGAAAATTGCACAGGTGATTACTTAAATCAGTGTCACAACTGCCATGACTGCTACAATTCATTTAAAGCTGATGGTTGCGTGCGAGTTGCCGGAATTGACGACAATTGCAAGCAATGCCGAGATATGAACATCATAACCGAGGCAGAACTCTGCTATGAGGGCACGAGCATAACGGGATATAGAAATCTCTTTAGTGTCTTCGTCGTAAGTGGAAGCGGTAATATGTATTGTAATTTTTGCGAGAATTGTAACGATTGTTTCGGCTGCGTTGGCTTGAACAAGAAACAGTATTGCATCCTAAACAAACAATATTCAAAAGAGGGGTATGAATCTCTGATGAGCAGAATTATTGAAAAAATGAAACAAGACGAACAATGGGGTGAATTTTTTGAACCCAGCATTTCACCATTTGGCTACAACGAAACTCTGATCAATTTATACGACAGCAAAACTAAGGACGAGGCTATCGCCATGGGAGCCAAGTGGCAAGAAAATGATTTTGCACTGAAGTTTGAGGGCGATTCATACGAACCAGCAGAAAATATTACCCAATATGAAGATGAAGATAAGCAGAAAGAGATTGTCAATGGGATTTTGGTTTGTAAAAGCTCCGGTAAAGCTTTTAAAATAATGCCTCAAGAGCTAGCATATTATCTTCAGCGCAGAATTCCGATACCACATAAACACTCCGAAGAGAGATTCATGGAGCTATTTCGGGAAAGAAATCCGCGAGAGCTTTTCGAACGGCAGTGTGACTGCGAAGAGGGTGATCACGATCACTCCGGCAGATGCGAGACACAATTCAAGACAACCTACGCACCAGATAGACCGGAGAAGGTTTATTGTGAAAGTTGCTACCAGAAAACTATAATGTGAATACAGAATATTGAATTTTGAATATCGGGGAATTTAGAATGCAGAATGATGAATTAAGAATTGTTTGTATAATTGCTTGAATTATTAATTTTGCGTTGTGGTTATACGTTATTCGTTATAAGTTTTGCGTAATCTGAATTCTGGTCTCTGTCATCTGGAATCTGGCATCTGTAATCTGTCATCTGATATCTGTTCTCTGTAAACTTTTTATTTTTGCATTATCATTTTAATTTTTAACTTTTAACTTTTAATTTAATGTAGTTATTCGTTATACGTTATATTGTTGTATAATAAAACAAACTAACGAAAGGGCTTATGTCCATAAAACTTGCAATAAATGGCTTTGGACGCATTGGGCGTCAAACCTTGAGAGCACTTCTCGAAAAATATAGTAAAGGGGAAACTTCGCTGGAAGAGATTGAGCTTGTCGCAGTTAACGACCTAACTGATCCCAAGACGCTGGCCCATCTATTAAAATACGACAGTGTTTATGGAATATTGCCAAATAGGGTGAGCTTTTCTACTGAAACAAAAGATAAAAGTTTTGCCGGAGAGATTTACGTTGATAATCTTAGCTTTGGTGTGATAAGTGAACCCGAACCCAAAAAACTTCCTTGGAAAAAATTAGCCGTTGATGTTGTCATAGAATCAACCGGTCGGTTTACGGATAGGGAAGGGGCAAAAGCCCACCTCGAGGCCGGCGCAAAAAAGGTAATAATTAGCGCTCCGGCAAAGGGCTCCGGTGTCGGGACTTACGTTATAGGGGTGAACATGGATGAGCTTTCGCCAAGAGAAAATATTATTTCAAACGCCTCTTGCACTACAAACTGCATAGCACCGATAATGAAAATCATGCACGAAAAGTTTTCCATAAAAAAATCTCTAATGACGACCACCCACGCCTATACGGCAGATCAATCACTCGTAGACGGGCCACATCGTGATTTAAGGAGAGCTAGGGGAGCAGCCATTAATACAATTCCTACGACGACCGGAGCGGCAATCGCAGCGACAGAAACCATTCCGGAATTGAAAGGAAAGTTTGACGGACTGTCAGTAAGAGTTCCCGTTCCTGTGGGCTCTTTATCCGATATCACAATGCTAGTTGGCAGAGAGGCGACCGTAGATGAAATAAATAAAGCAATCATTGAAGAGTGCGAAAAACCACATTGGCAGGGGATTATCACTTATACAAACGAACCAATCGTCTCAAGCGATATCATAGGTAATTCGCACTCTGCCATCGTGGACCTGTCGCTAACACAAGTTGTTGACAAAACGTTGGTAAAAGTAGTAGCTTGGTATGACAACGAGTGGGGATATTCTCACAGAATGATCGAGCAAGTTATAAAGGTGAGCAAATGATTTACGATACAATAATTATCGGCGGAGGACCCTCGGGACTTACCGCGGCGATTTATCTTGGAAGGTACCAGAGAAAAGTTCTACTTTTGACCGGCGATATAGGCGGTCAAACTTCAATAGCGGGAACACTTGAAAATTATCCGGGAATTTCACAAATCAACGGCTTTGAACTGGCAAACAATATGCTAAATCAAGTAAAATCACTAGAAAATGTCGAAGTAAAAGTCGCCGAACCCGCAAAGAATATCTCCGTGTCGGATATGGTAACTATTACCACTGAAAAAGGGGATTATGAAGCTAAAACTGCACTGATAGCTGCCGGCAAAAGACACAGAGAACTTGGACTTGATAATGAAAAGTCTCTTATCGGTAAGGGCGTCAGTTATTGTGCGACATGCGATGGACCTTTTGCCAAAGGCAAAGACGTCGTAATTATCGGGGGCGGATATGCAGCTACAGAAGCCGCTTTGATATTAGAAAAATTAGCGAAGTCCGTTGCCATTGTTAATATTGGCAAACAGCTCTCAGGCGAAACTCTCACTTTACAAAAAATCGAAAGCAACCCTTCGATAAAAGTAATAAACGAATCATCTACTATTGAAATCACAGAAGAACAGGGAAGTGTCAGTGGGATAAAATACAAAAGAAATGATCAGGAGTTTCAAATTGAAGCAAAAATGATCTTTGTAGAGATAGGCCAGATACCAAATAGCGAAAATTTCAAAGACACAGTCGAATTAAATAAAGAAAACGAAATTATCATAGACGAAAATAACCAAACTTCTACAGAAAAAATTTACGCCGCCGGAGATATTACAAACATAAGCGCAAAGCAAACGATCGTTGCTTGTGGCGAAGGAGCAAAGGCGGCCATCCAAATTAATAAATTTCTCGAAAAAAACTAGATGTTTGACTTTTTTTACACTTCTGGTTCAATTCTTATGTGATGAAAAATAACTTTTTGACTATTTTATTTTTGCTGGTAGTCGCTATATATGCGGTATTGATAGCAATTCCCAAGACCCCGTCTTTCCTAGGAGATCGGAAGATGAATCTCGGACTTGATCTGCAGGGCGGAGTTCAGTTAATTTATCAGATTGAAACTGAAAAACTCAAAGACAAAGACGAGAGTGAAGCGCAACAAGAGGCGATTGACCTAATTAGAAGACGGCTTGACAACGAATCTGTGTTTGGGGGAACGGGAGAGCAAAATATTCAAATGACAAGAATAGGGGACAAGCCCGGAATTATTGTTGAGCTTCCCGGTGTTCATGATATAGACAATGCCAAGGGAATTATTGGAAAAACTGCACAACTAAAATTTTACGAGCTTGACGAATCCGGAAATGAGAAGGAGACTGATCTGACCGGAGCAGATATCAAGAGGGCCGCATTCAACATCGACCAGACATCCAGTATCAGTGCATCTCCAATTATCGATCTGGAATTCACTCCAGAAGGAGCAAAAAAATTTAAAGAAATAACAAAAAGAAATATTGGCAAGGCCCTCGTAACGAAATTGGATGACGAAGTGATAAATACCGCCACTGTTCAGACAGAAATAGACGGCGGAAAAGCTGTCATCACGGGACTAGAAAGCAAGCAAGAGGCAAAAGACACAGCCAGACTGATCAACGAAGGAGCGCTTCCTGCGCCCATCAAATTGGTGCAAGAAGGGCACGTGGGAGCATCACTAGGACGTGACTCCATCGAAAAAAGTTTAATAGCGGGAATTTTCGGTATATTGCTTGTTGCAATTTTCATGGTGGTTTACTACAAAGGACTTGGATTAGTCGCCACGATTGCCTTAACACTTTACACCATAATTGTCGTAGCCATCTTCAAAATTCTCAATATTACAATGACAATTTCGGGCATAGCCGGCTTTATCTTCTCGATAGGAATTGCGGTCGATGCAAACATCCTGATCTTCGAAAGATTTAAAGAGGAGTTGAAGAAAAATCTTCCGCGAAAACAAGCACTTGAAAATTCCTTTAGCCGATCTTGGCCCAGCATCAGAGATTCAAATGCGGCCTCAATCATCACTGGGCTAGTTTTGTACTATCTGGCAGCGGGAACAGTAAAGGGATTTGCAGTAACATTGATTATTGGAATTTTGGCTTCACTTTTTACTTCCATAACTGTCACACGAAACATACTACGGTTTTTTGTAAAGGAGAGACATGCAAATAATTAAGTATTCAAAGATTTACCTAACTATAGCAGCACTGACCACTTTGGTAGGATTGATTGCAATCTTCACATTTAAACTGCCACTTGGAATCGATTTCACTGGTGGCACAATGGTGGAGATAAAAACATCACAAGAAAAAAGTTCCACTCAAATAAGAGGGGAGATCTCAGAGTTTTACAAAAACAATCTTACAATACAAAATTCAGGAGAGAATCAATTCATCATCAAGACATCGCCACTGGAGGAATCTCAGTTCAAAGAACTTGAAGAAAATCTGAAAAATAAATTGTCTGCTGATATTTTGCGACATCAGCAAATAGGGGGTTCAATTGGATCAGCGACGACGACAAACGCGATTTATGCCATTATTCTTTCCGCGATATTTATCGTTATTTATTTGTCTTGGGCATTTCGAAAAGTTCCAAGATCAGTCTCTCCTTGGGCTTTTGGAATTATCGCATTTGTTGCCCTTATTCACGATCTAAGCTTTTCGTTTGGACTATTTGCACTGATAGGTAAATATAGCGGGTTTGAGCTAGACAGTTCCATTCTTGTAGCGGCGCTAACCATCCTGGGTTTTTCGGTGCATGACACAATCGTAGTTTTTGACAGATTGAGAGAAAACATTATCAGGTTTCCTCAAAAATCAATCGAGGAAAACACACAGTCCAGCTTGATGGAGACGCTTGCCAGATCATTAAATACATCTTTGACGGCCTTGCTGGTATTAGTTTCGATGATCATACTGGGCGGGGAATCAATTAAGCCATTTATATTGTTTTTGGCTATCGGTATAGCAATAGGAACCTACAGTTCGATATTTATTGCCTCGCCAACATTGGTGCTATATCAAAACTACAAAGAGCGAAAAAAAGACTGATACAGGAGACGGGGGAGTGGGGGAGTGGTAGAATTTTCCCGTTTTTTAATTATATTTAAATCACACCAACGGCGCTACTCAGCAAGGTATAATTCTATTAAATTTAAAAAACCTAGAAAATAATGCAATAAAAAAAATCCTTTTTTTAAGGATATTTTTTAAGTGATTTTTGAAAAATTAACACTCACTGACAACAGCAATTGAGATCTAGCACAAATTGTCCACAAATTGTCTATGTGCTTACTTTGTTTTGACTTTTTTCATCAGCTCGTCAACTCAAAGGGCCAAAAATGCATGCTCTGCGGTCAATCTCGCAAATTAAATTATAAACGATTCTGGGGCATCCTAGGGCCTCTAACAGGTATATTTACAAGTATTACGTTCGTAATATTAGATATAAAAAATGCCTTAATTGGGTTTTCAGGTGTCCAAATAATCAATCCACCGGACAATACAGCGTGACGGATAATTCAAAGAACAAGGCATAATAAAAGGGGTTTTTATAAGCTAAATTAGTATTTAAAAAAGCATATTAAATACAATCATTTTTTATGCTTTCGATCAGTTTCAGCCACCTGTTTGTTTTAATTTATCAATTACGACGTAAAAGATATATTGTGCGACATCGTTAAAGAACACGAAAGCGCTTACAGTCCTGCTTACCGGTGTTGCCCTTGCTTAGTACTTATCCGCTTCCGTCACCGTCTCTTTTAGTGCCTTATTTTCCCCTTTATTTTCTCCTCTATTTCTCCTGCTTGGCTGTCGCCTTAGAATCTTTTTCTTTCGGCTCCTCTTTTTCCTCTTTTTTTGAGCCTTTTTCTGCCACTCCCCCGGCTTCCTCCTCCGGAGAAGATTTACCCGAGAGAGTTCTGAAATTTGTTCTGTTTATGAAATACCATTTATTTATGTCATAGTCTTCAGCGCTCTTATAACCCTGTAATTCTTTTGGTAATTCCTCCCCCTCCCCCGAATCTTGCGCTACTCCCCCGTCCGAATTGATTTGTTGATCAATTATTTCGTCTTTTTCTGCCACTCCCCCACCTTGCGCCTGATCCTTTTGTTTGTCATCGCTTTTTTTCTCTTTGTCCGATGCGGACTCCCCCTCTGCATTAGTACTTAATGACTGAGTGGCGGATGAACCAAGTGTTTTATTTGTTATCTGAACCTCCACCTCTTCTCTGGGCTTTGAGTATTTCTGTCTAGATGCCTCAATTATTCCTTCGACATTTTCACTCTTGGGGTAATTTGGTAAAAGTGTTTTTGATGAAAATGGCGTTGAAGTAACCCCATTGATAGCCATTTTGATATAAATATTGTAGTTATCTAAATTCGTCAGATCACCCGCTTCAAATACCGGTACGAATTCCCTCTGCAACGCCTCTGCGTCCCCCGCCCCGACTCTAAAGCAAATCAAAGTACCCACATTGCCAAAAACAGCGTTCGCCACCGTTTCGGGCATCTGAGCGATGTACTGGTTTGTGACCATCAAGCTCAAGCCGTACTTCCTAGCTTCTGACAAGATCACGGCAAAGGAATCAGTGGCAAAGTTTTGAAACTCGTCCACATACAGATAAAAAGGCACTCTTTGTTCTTTCGGCAAGTCAGCTCTGGTCATGGCCGCCATTTGAATCTTTGTAATCATCATCGAGCCCAAAAGAGCGCTGTTATCCTCCCCTATTTTTCCAATAGATAAATCAAGGAGTAAAATCTTGCTTGTATCCATTATCTGCCTAATGTCTACGGTGCTCTTTTCTTGGCCGACGATATTTCTAATTACAGTTGACGAAAGAAACTGACCAACTTTATTCTGGATCGGCGCGACAGCTTCAGTTCTAAACTTCTGATCATATCTTTCAAATTCATTCAAAAAGAAATCTCTAATAATCGGATCGGATATTTTGTCTATCACGTCGCGACGAAATTTTGTGTCTGTCAGAACCTTTAATATGCTCAAAAGTGTAGCGTCAGGATAATCAAGTAGACCCAAGACAACGTTTCTCAAAATATACTCAAGACGGGGACCCCACGACTCCCCAAAAATTTTCTTAAATACACTAACAATACCGGAGGAAACCAGATTCTTATATTCTGGATCAACACTCTCCAAAAGATTAAACCCTATCGGGAAATTTCTATCTGCCGGCGAGAAGAAAACTACATCTTGCTCTCTCTCTTTGGGTATATAGTCGAGAACATCCCTGACAAGATCACCGTGTGGATCAACTACCGCCACTCCCCTGCCCTTATAAATATCGTCAAGTATCATTCCCGACAAAAGAGTAGATTTACCAGTACCGGTCTTCCCTATGGCATAAACATGAAGAGCTCTATCCTTCATTTTCAACCCGAAATTTTTCTCCGCTCCTCTGAAATTTGTTTTTCCTACGACGGTGACGTCATCATCTCCATTACCCTCTATTACGGGTAAATTTTGTGGCGGCTCCCCTTTCTTGGCGCCCGCCCAGTCCATGGTTGGAGTGACGACGCTTTCACTGGGCAAGTGATAAATCGAAGCAATTTCTTCAATGTTTAAAATAAATGGGTTTGTGCCCATCGCCCTTTGCTTGTATTGATTCAGTATCAAATCACCTTCGGTCGCAATCCCCTGTATCAGCCCATTCATGTTAACCGTATTGTATTGCTTGAAGGCACCAACCACCGCATTTAATTTTCTTTTTGCTTTTGAATAATCCGAAGACGAACAGGCAATTCTGATACTTGTCTTAAATCCAAGTTTTGTTGTCTTCTCTTCTATTCCCTTCAAGGCTAGTTGCATCGGTCCAGAAACCTCTTTTGCTTCCGGAGCAACGGGCGTTCCACTAGCTGTTGTTCGCCCCGAACTGATCACATCTCTTGCAAAAGATTTCCAAAATGACTCGCCCGGATCACGTCCGGCACGAATCGTTTTTGTGTAGTTGATTGCTTTTTTTTGCCAACTATCGTCAATTGGCGAGATGCAAAGCTGTATCCACACTTCGTCATTTGAATCAATGCTATTTAGGACGCCAGTAATTCCGGAGAGCGGGTCGGCCTCAAAGCTCTGAAATGTCTTTAGTGGAAATACATCATCCTTTGTCGTCTGCATTTCGGTGCCTACCACATATTTTCTTTCCGCAGTTAGAAGTGCATAATCATCTGCTGTCGCTATTTCAACGGTTGGATATTGAGCATAAAACTGCCCCTCTACAAATTCTTTCAAGTACCTTGGAACATAAAAATAAAATTGAATGAATTTATTCACCGAAACTATTTCAAAGCTCATAATAGGTTGCTTGCGACTACTATAGTCGTAAGTCCCGTGAAGAGCGGCAAAGAGTAATTCTGCTGCTGCCGGTGTCCTGTCATTATTTTTTGGCACCATCAAGCGGCACAAAACCATATCCGAGTTATAGTACTCATCGGCTGAATTTTTTTTAAGAAATTTGGAAAAATTTATCATTTCTAGAGGCGTGCCTCTCTGGTAAGATCTTTGTTATCCTGCGAAGTGGAATAATTTCTGATTCTCTCCCCTATCTCCGCTTCTACTATATTAATATCTCGACCATATTTCAAGCGACTAAGATCCTTGATAGCAGATCCAAGCTGCATGTTTTCTTGCGTAGGATCTTTAATCGTCTGCATACTGAAAGGTTTGAGAGGGGCGTTATCAACAAGCAATTTCACGTAACAATTAAACGCATCTATATTGGTTAGATCATTCTCGTCAGCGATCTGAGAAAATTCTTTTACCATGAATTCGGCATCAGGAACGCCTATTCTAAAGCACACAATCGTGCCGACATTACCGATAATAGCATCGCGAATCGGTTCCGGTATTTGAGCGATGTATTGATTTGTGATGTTTAAGTCTAATCTAAACTTCCTCGCTTCAGACAAAATCGAAGCGAATGTGTCAGTTGCAAAATTTTGGAATTCATCGACATACAGATAAAAATCACGTCTTTGGCTTTCGTCAACATCGGATCTAGAAAGTGCAGCCGTAAAAAATCGAGCTACAAAGATCATTCCGAGCAAGTTGCTGTTTATCTCGCCTATCTCCCCTTTTGCCAAGTTTATCAGTAATATTTTGCCATCATCCATCACTTCTCTTAAATCAAAAGATGATTTTGCCTGACCGATAATGTTTCTCATAGTAACATTGGTCATAAAACGACCAAATTTGGAGATGAAATAATTGTACATCTCGCTTTTGTGGAAATCGGCTGTTTTTGCAAGTTGTTGGTGCCAGAACGAGCTAACGACACTGTCTTTGACGTGAGAAATCCTTTCTTCCCTAAATCCGTCATCAGTAAAAAGTTTGGGAATTTCAATGAGCGTGCCACCCTCCGGATACTCCATTAATGTCAAAGCAGCATTTCTCATCCAGTGTTCAAACTGCGGTCCGATAAAGCCCTGACCATTAGGGTCAAAGAGTTTATAAAAAATTTGCACAGCTTCCTGAACCAAAAAATCTTTTTGCTCCTTGGTCTTCCATTCCAAAAGATTTAGCCCAAGCGGCCTTGATGTATCGGAGGGATCAAAATATATCACATCCTCGGCGCGCTCTTTGGGGATTTTTTGCAAAATACTCTCTACCAGTTCCCCATGAGGA
>MWBO01000009.1 GCA_002071685.1 candidate division WS2 bacterium ADurb.Bin280
GTGACGCGGAAGTTATAGGAGCTAGAATTCTCAAGGGTGGGATAGACGTTTTGGGAGACGAAGGAGTGAGAGTATTCCGGGGTGTCCAAGTCATATGTGTTATAAAAAAGATTCCAGAAATTATAATTGCCGTTATAGACATGGGGGGTGTAGCGATAAAGCGAGGCCGTCGCCTTATTTCCAAAGGTCCCGCAATGTTGGCCATTCCAGTCATTAAAGCAAAAGCTTTGACCGACCTGATAATCGGAGAACCCCTTGCCCTGCGCTCTTTCGTAATTGTATCTGAGCTGCCAAGCACCATTTTCCACTTGCTTTGTGAAACCGGTGTAGGCGCTGTTGCATCCGCCCGAGTCCGGGCAAGCAAAACCCATCGCCGCGTTTAATGCTCCATCACTCCTCTCTGTACGAGAGATAAGCGACTGCTCTTTTTGTAACGTCACCAGTATAGCAGCTGGATTTATTGTACCGGTTGAAGTATTGATAGTAATTCCATTGATAGATCCCGAGGCGTCCCCATATCCGTGAGCAGCATCAAAAATTATTTTCGATGCCCTTCTGCCGTTTTCACTAAAGTCTTTTAGATAGCTGTTGTAGCGCTCCAAGAACCGCTGAATGGCGCCCTCGTCCATGCTATCGATTTTAATAAAATCTCCATCTCCAATCAGATTGCTGCAATTAAAATCAGCCGCCTGCGACTTCTGCGCAGAAAAAACTAAAAATACAAACAAAAATCCGGCGGCAACCGACAAAGCTTTCATGAAAATTTTCCCCTTCTTCATATGCGATTATTATAACATACGAGCAAGCTCCAGCGAGAGAAAGTTAGGACGCAATCTCATCAATAAATTTTTTGAGATCTTCGCTGATATCGCTTCTTTTCAGCCCGAGTTTAATCGTTGCCTTGAGATATCCGCTGACCTCTCCAGCGTCGTGGCGCTCTCCCTCATATTCATAAGCAAAAAATTCCTTCTCGCCCAGCAAGGATTTGATTGCATCGGTCAACTGAATTTCACCAATCGCTCCCTCGCCGGTCTGTTCAATTTTTTCGAAAATCTCAGGAGGCAATATATATCTTCCCATCACCGCTAAATCAGAAGGCGCATTTTGCGCTCCCGGCTTTTCAACAATGTCAACGATTCTGTGCAGTCTCGGGTTGTCGGTTGGTTCCACCTTGAGAATTCCGTAGCGCTCCTGCCCCAGGGCATCGGTTTTTTCGGCAGCGATAATGGCCGCGGATGTTTTCTGGTGAACTTCGACCATCTGCTTCATACAGGCGACGGGACAATCCATTACGTCATCAGGAAGAAAAACAGCAAAATACTCGTTTCCAACAATTTCCTTGGCCATCAAAACGGCATGCCCGAGACCCAGCGGGGGCTGTTGCTGTCTGACATAGACAAATTTTCCCAACGAACTGATCTTTCTTATCTCTTCCAACACCTGCGTTTTTCCTTTTTTCTCCAGCGCCTCCTCCAACTCAAAAGATGTGTCAAAATGATTCTCAATAGACTGCTTGCCCTTGCCCGTCACCAAGACCATCAAATCAAGCCCCGCTTCAACCGCCTCCTCTACCGCGTATTGGATGATAGGTTTATCGACAAGCGGAAGCATTTCTTTCGGCTGAGCCTTGGTCGCAGGCAAAAATCTTGTTCCCAGTCCCGCAACGGGGAAGACAGCTTTTGTAATTTTCATTCTTTCTCCGTTAATTTATTAAAAGACCTCAAGCAATCACGTCACAATACGTCACGTCACAAATAGATTTTAACATTAATAAATACCTTTTCTCAAGTATAAGGTTTTGATTCAACACAAAAAATAGTAAACAAACCGATCAGACAAATCGCTAAACTTGATTTTGATTTATTTTGATCAGCTTTGTTTTTGATTTTTCCTGTTTGGGGATGACAATGGTCAATATCCCCTCTTTCAAGCTCGCCTGCGCCTTATCGGCATCTACCGGAACAGGCAAAACAAAGGATCGCGAAAAAGACCCCCAATAACATTCCTGCACAAAATATGAGTCCTGATCCTCCTGCGCCTCTTGCCTTCTGTGCCCGCGAATATGCAAGACCTCATCAGTCACCGAAATCTCCAAATCCGAAGACTTTACTCCGGCAATCGGCGCCTTCACAACAACCGCGTCATTTGTCTGAAACGCGTCTATGGCTAGCTGACCTTCATACTCCTCAAGCCAGCCCTCTTCCTCGTTTTGAGGTTTTAACTTAACCAAGTGCCCCTCCTTACAGATCCCGCTACAAGCGGAACTCACTTTCCTTGCAATAATATTTTATGCGATATTTTTTGTTCGCGCAAGTGCTTAGTCGCCAAGACAGATCACTACCCTTTTGACGACCTGCGAGCCCAAAGTGTCGTTTATTTTATGAATCAATTCTTGTTGCTTAACTTTCAGCAGATATGCGCTGGCACCGCTTTTTGATTTAATTTTTAAAACTCCGTTTTTGTAGCTAACCGAAACAAATTCGCCTCCACCAACCTCGTCGGAAATCGCACAGACCCTCGCTGAATGGGCTTGCCGAAAAAGGCCTTTCGACAAAAGGCGTCTTTTTAGAATTTGTGAAACTTTTTCATCACCCATTGTTATATTTTTATCAGCTTTGCCTTTTTCTTCAAACTCTCCGGAACAACCTTTTCATCAGTTGCGCTTATGAGGGTTTGAAGATGACCCAAAAACGAGGCAACGCTTTCGCGCCTTTGGTCGTCAAGTTCACTGAAAACATCGTCAAGCAAAAGAATCGGAGCACTGTTGCTGTCGTTGAAAAATTCTTTGGTGGCGATTTTAAAAGCGATGGCTGCCATTCTCTGCTCTCCTCTTGAGGCACCGTTTTTGAGCAGAAATTGCTTTTCGACAAAATCAAAGTCGTCCCGATGCACCCCTACGCTTGTTTGGCCCAGACGAATGTCTTCGTCGCACCTAGCTGCTAGCTCTTGAGCGAAGCGATCGTAGTCGCAACTCTCTCTATAGGCAATCATTAGCTCGCTCTCCCTTCCGACAAGATGACGATGAAATTCGCTAAGCTGGGCATTCAAAAACTTAACCAGCTCGTTTCTCTTCAAATAGATTTCCAGCCCCTTCTCAACGACGAGATCATCCCAAAAACCAAGCTCGTCCCGCTTGGATAGTGATTTTGACAGCCTTTTCAAAAGATTATTCCTCTGTCTGACAACGTGTCTGTATTCGAGTAGAAGCTTGAGAAACTGGGGGTCTTTTTGGCAAAGGACCAGGTCCAACTCCCTTCTTCTGATTTGTGGGGGTCCAAAAACCAAATCGATCGTTTGCGGATTAAAGAGAATTAAACGGATGAATCCGACAAGACGACTTAGCGAAAGCCTGTTAGCACCCGCCAAGACCGCCTTTTCACCGCTTGGCAATATGGAGACCCTGACATCAGTTGCTCCTTCGACGTCGATCTCGACCGTCGCTCCTTGAGCGTTTGAGCTCACCACGAAAGCATCGCGCGAAGCACTCAAAAACTTACCCAAAGAAAAAAGAGCAACCGATTCGATTAGCGTCGTCTTCCCCGAGCCGTTTTGTCCAACAATCAGGTTCACGCCATCTTCAAATTCAAAAAGACGATTGTCAAAACAACGGACATTCTTAAGCGTGATAGATTTTAGCATTTTGAGGGCAACCCCTCGAACCCTACTCGCCCCTTAGGGGCATAATTATATACTTGAAGTTTTGGTCGCTATTGTCGGTGATTTGTCCCGGGTTGAGCTCGCCGGCAAAAGCAAAAGTGATCCTTGATCCGTTAATTACATTTAGAGCGTCCATTATGTATCTAGCGTTAAAGGCAACGGTCAGGGGCTTGCCGCTTGACGATACTTCAAGAGAAGTAGCTGTGTCACCGGTTTGCGAAGAGACGCTGACAATTTCCACTCGATTTTGCTCTCCGATAAGCTTGATATTTCCGCCGATGTCGCGAGCAAAAACATTAGCCAATTTGATCGCCTCTACAATCTCCGATTTATCTGCTTCAAACTGGTATATAAAATCAGTTGGAACGATTTGCTCATAGTCGGGAAAAGAGCCCTCGATCAATCTTGAGATAAATACGACCTCGCCACAAACAAATTGCGCCTGATTGTCCGCCACCGAAATCTCCACCGCAGAGTCGTCGTCGGGCAAAATACGCGCCAGCTCGCTAGCAACTCGCTGGGGGATGATAATGTCGGCAAATGTTTTTGGTAGTGAAGACGACTCAATACTTCGCTGCGCCAGACGGTAGCTGTCCGTTGCCACCACCAACATCTTGCCGTCTTTGACACGAAATAAAATTCCTGACAACACAGGCCTTGTTTCGTCGGGAGCCGCACAAATAGAGGTTGAAAAAATGGCCGTTTTCAAAGCACTTGCTTCAACAGAAACCTTTTCGCTTGACTCTACTGCCGGAATAATTGGGAACTCCTCCGCCAGTATACCCTTAATTGTAGCGCGGTTTCTGTCGCTTTTTATGGCTACATCACTATTTTGGGCGCTTAGCGAAATTAGCTCGTCGGAGCTTGTCGAAACGTAGTCGAGAAGAGTCCTGGCGGGCAGTGTAATCGCCCCTTCCTCGTCAATTTTTGCGCCGACCCACGTCACGACTGCCGCCTCAAGATCGGTCACCGAAAGCTTCAATCGGCCCTTGTCCGAAGAAAGAAGAATGTTTCCCAGAACGGGCAAAGTCGCTCTTTGCTTGACCATTCTGCTGACTATATTGAGGCCTTTTAACAGATTTTCTCTCTTGCATGTTATTTTCATTGTTTACCTTTCTTTTTTCGACTATTTCGTCTTTTATTTGGCCTTTTATTTTTTGCCCTGTGGATAAGTCTGTGGATAAATTGTTAATCTCCTGTTAATTCGTTCAAAAACGATGTTTTTTTGACCGCCTTTCCACAATGAACGACCAAGTTATCCACAGCCCTATTCACATTTCTACAAGATTTAATCCACAATTTCAACAAGCTTATTACTATTACTTTTTATTTAACTTAATTAATTGATAATACATTTTGGCGAATTTGCTCAATATCAGACTTTAAAGAACTGTCTATAAGAACGGATGATTCAATCTTTTTTTGAGCGTGTAAAATTGTGGTGTGGTCCTTCCCTCCAAATATCTTGCCGATCTCCGGAAGGGACTTGTTGGTTTGTTCGCGAATTAGAAAAATGGCAATTTGTCTTGGCAAGACAAGCTCTTTTTTTCTTGCCCTGCCAAGCAGATCGTCCTTGCCGATGCTGTAGTATTTGCAAACGCAAGAGATGATCTTTGAGCTGTCAACTGTTCGATTGTTTGAAGAGATAAAATCACCCAAAGCGCTGTTCACAATTGAAATTGAGGGACTAACGCAATTAAATTCACAAAATGTTGCAAGGCGATTTAGTGCCCCCTCAAGCTCCCTAATGTTTGAGGAGATGTTTTTTGCCAAGTGTTCCAAAACATTGTCGGGGAAGACAACCTTTTTTTCCTTGCTTTTTTCTTGCAAAATGGCAATTCGTGTTTCGAGGTTGGGTGGTTGAAGGTCAACCACGATGCCGGCGCCGAATCGACTTTGCAGGCGCGGCTCAAGGGCGGGGATTGCTTGAGGAATTTTGTCGGCTGTCAGAATTATTTGCCTTGAGTTCTGGTGCAGTGTGTTGTAGGTGTGAAAAAACTCTTCTTGCGAGCCCTCTTTGGCTGAGAGAAACTGAATATCGTCAACTATTAAGACGTCCGCATCTCGGTAGTTTTTCTTGAATTGCGACATTTTTTTGCCTGCGATGGCGGCGATAAAGTCGTTGGTAAAGGTTTCACAGGAAACATAAACGATCTTTTTACTACTGTCCTTGCCCAGGATCTCGTGGCCGACCGCTTGAGCAAGATGTGTCTTGCCAAGTCCCACCCCGCCGTAAATAAAGAGGGGGTTGTGCTTTTTCCCGGGGTGGGTAGCCGCTTCCTTGGCGACCGCGTAAGCAAGGGCGCTGTTATTACCGACTATGAAATTGTCGAAAGTGTATGAGGCGTTTAGAGTTGGTTGGATGACTGCTTTTGCGGGCACGGGGGGCGTTTCAGCGGGGCTTTTGGGAGCTTTTTTTGGTGAGAGCTCAAGCGTCATTCTCTGGGTTTGATCTTGTTTTTTAACGGTGAACTCAAGACTTGAAACAGACTTTTCTTGTTTTTGTATCGCCTCAAGGATGTCTTTGGCGTGGTGGTTTTGAAGCCAAGACTTTGAAAAGGAGTTAGCGACGATGATTGAAGCCGTGTCGCCGTTTATTTCAAGTGAGGTGTCCTTAAACCACGTGGCAAACTGCATCTTGGGCAAAGACACTTCCATTTCGTCAAGAACGACTTGCCAAACTTTTTCGCTGTTTATTTATCCTCCTTGGTTGTTTTCTCGCCCGCCGTCGCAAGTTATCCACAGGCACTTTGACTGTAGTAGCTTGTCGCCGTTGTTGTCAATAGCTTGTGGATAACTCATTTTTTGAACCTGTAAAATCTCATCTTACATAAAGTTTTATACGCTCTTGTTCGTCTTTTTTTCGCTGGGCCTGTGGATAACTTGTGGATAATTGTGGATAACTTTTTCTGCTCGCTTTGAGTCGGGTTTTTTCTGTAGAGGTGTCTCTCGAGCTGGTGATTGACCGCCACGCCCGTTCTTGGTATGCTCTCGGAGAAAAGGCCAAAACAACGTTGTGGGAGGGCGGCAATGGAAACGTCCAGCAGTACTGGAAAGATGGCCGTGGGCTTTATCGGCGCGATGCTGATGGCCTTTGCCTTCTTCTGTCTGAGTGAGGGCGGTGAAGACCCTGATATAGAGGTCGTCTGGCTAGTCGCGGGCGTTCTTTCGCTCATCGGCGCGGGATTTGCCGTTGTTATCATGTGGCGACGCGTCGCCAAGTAGTTCGTCCGATCGTTTTCGGGGGCGCCCGACTGGCGGGCGCCCTTGTCATTTTGCTCAAAATAAGATATATTAACTTCGTTATGAAAAGAACATACCAGCCATCAAAAAGAAAAAGAATTAAAACTCACGGATTTCGGGCACGACTAAAGTCTCTGAGCGGTCTTAATATTCTAAAAAGAAGAAGGCTCAAGGGCCGAAAGCGTTTGGTAGTTGTCTCTAGATGATCAAGAAGAAATTCTCTCTCAAGCCATCAAGGCACATCGACAGGGCTATTCAAAAAGGGATCCGTTTTCAAGGCCCCTGTTTTAGAGTTTGTGCTTTTTTGAAAAGGGGAGCGGGCGAGCCTTGTCGCCTTTGTGTCATTTTGCCAGCCAAAAGATTTAGATCGGCTGTTTTGCGAAACCGTATTCGTCGACAGGTAAAGGCGGCCTTTCGCAGTCAGATTATCAGCAATTCTTCGATAGATCTGGTGGTGTTCCCAAGAGAGAATAATGACTGCACTTTTGCTAAACTTGAGGAGCAGGCAAAAAAATGTTTCGATTTCTTGCAATCAAAGCGATAAAGGTATATCAAAGATTTATCGGCGGAAAAACAGGGATCCTGGGATATTTTTACCCCGACGGTGTTTGCAGATTTACGCCATCCTGTAGCCAATACGCTCTGGAGGCGATCGAGAAAAAAGGTTTTTTGAGGGGTGCGGCCATGGGTGCTTGGAGAATTTTGCGCTGCAATCCTTGGTCAAAGGGGGGTAGCGATCCGGTCAAATAAAAATAATTTTACACTATGCAATATTTAACAGATTTTTTCTATAACCTACTGGTTTTCTTCGCCTATCTTACTCCGGGACACTATGTTTGGATCGGTATCGTTGTCATTACCGTGCTTATTCGTCTGGCTTTTCTCAAGCCCTCGCTCAAGCTAGTCGAGGTACAGCACAAACAGAAAAAGCTGGCTCCCAAGCTCGAGGAGCTCAAGGGAAAGCACAAGGATGACAAGGAGGCCCTGCAGAGAGCGACTTTGGAGCTGTATAAGCAAGAGGGAGTCAATCCTTTGTCCGGATGTCTTCCAATGATTGTTCAGCTGGTCGTCCTGATCGCTTTTTATCGCATTTTTACCCAAATTGGAATGCAGGATATCAAGGCGGAGTATCTATATTCATTTGTTCCTCGACCCGATTCGATCAATCATTTCTTTTTCGGAATAGATCTTTCCAAAACGGTGGCGCAAATTTTTCAGGGGGGTGGCGTGGTCGGGTATTTGTCTTTGCTTTTCCCCATTCTCGCCGGCGGAACTCAGCTGATCCAGTCATTACAAACTCGCGCCTTGCAACCACAGGTGGCACAGGGTGATTCGGCCGGTTTCCAAAAGGCCCTCAATGCTCAGTTCACATATTTGTTTCCGTTAATGACGGCCTATATCTCTTACACATTGACTTCGGCCCTGTCGATCTACTGGATCACTCAGACCCTTTTCATGATAGTCCAGCAATACTATGCTAATAAGAAATTCGCCGAACTCAAGGAAGAGATACAAATGGTTGAAGCAACGGCAGTTTCACAGGGAGCTTCTAAAAAAGTTGAAAGAACGCAAAAAAGAGGAGTTGTGGTCGAGGTCAGAGAAAAAAATTAGTCAATTAGACAATTAGTCAGTCGATAAATTGAGCATTTTTAAATGAGGGACGATAAGGATGGGGCAGAAGATCGACTGCATTTTGAAAAATCTTGGTTATAAAGAGGTGACGTCGGCCCGAGGCCGACCAGCCTTAATATGGGAGTGGATTTGGTTCTTTAAAATTAAGACGATTTATAAATGGAGAGGTGCTGGAGTGGTTGAACAGGCCGCTCTCGAAAAGCGGTAGGTCTGAAAGGGCCTCGTGGGTTCGAATCCCACCCTCTCCGCCAATTTTCACTTTTTGTGAAATCGTAAGAAGTAGCCTCGGCGCAAAGCGCCTCGGCATGGTATTTTT
>MWBO01000010.1 GCA_002071685.1 candidate division WS2 bacterium ADurb.Bin280
TATTCATAGTGCGACTCCTTTTTATGTTTATACAACTACATTATACTGGAGTCGCATTTTTATTGAGAATAACCATCCTTTCAAAAGGGTCTCGAGCGTAATTCGTCGTACCATCTTTTGTATTTTTCGTTTTGAGGATCTGCCTTAAAGGCCCTTCGGGCGTTTACAATTGCTGACTTCCTATCCCCCTCCTCATTTTGAGCAAAAGACAGATTGAAATATCTACTCGCAACACCTGGCTCAATCTTACTTGCTTCTTCAAGGCAGCAAATCGCGTCTTTGTAATTCTTTTGGTTTATGTATATCAGCCCCAACCTGGAATATATTTTCGGATTTCTCGGCTCTTTCTTTATTACTTCCAGATACCATTTTTCGGCTGATATATACTGCTTCTTGAAAAACAGTTCCTCCGCTTTTTCCATAAGAGGATCCTGACTTTTCTCTGTTAATATGTCCGGCTCTTCCTTTTTTTTGTTAAAGAACGAGAAAGAAGTCTTTTTTGAGTGACCTTTTTCCTCGAGATCCTCCGATAGCTTGGGCCTATCTTCAGATTTAACTACATCGTCGTACACTCCGCCTGCCTGTACGAAATAGGCTCTTCTCCAAACAACAAAAAAGCAAACAAGCAAAATCAGAATTATTATGGCCGGATAGATTATCATGTTTTCTTTCTTGCCTTATTTGAAATATAAATGCTCTCCAAGGCCAGCTTGGCATTTGAGTTCGACGAACAAAGACGCAAATACGCCTTGGAAATATCTTCAAACAATCTAAGGTCCCGCTGGCTCCCCTCTTGATTTTTAATGCACTCCAGCGCATTTTTGAGCATATCAGGAATTTCATCCGTTTCAAGAGAGCTAATGAACTTTAGATAATCAGAGAAACTTTTATTTAGTAAATCAACATAAACACAATCGGTACACACATCCTCATTGCCCTTATAATCAATGTATGTGCATCTCGATCTAATCGTAGGCAATACCATCGACGGATTTGACGCAAAAATTATCGCTATTGCATAAGATGGCGGTTCTTCAAAAATCTTCAAAAGAGTATTTGCTTGCTCATTACTGAGGTTGCCGCCATTTAAAATTGCTAATATTCTGTAAATTGAGCTGTGAGGCTTGATAAGAAGGGAGGAAATTTTTTTCCTAAGATCCGAAACTCCCTCCAGACTGTTAAAAATAATCAAGTCACTTTCGGAAACACTTAAAGAATCAGCGATTTCTTTTAATAATTCATTATCGCTTTTTTTGCTTCTATTTATAATCAGATGCGATTTACCGCTTTCTATAATCATGTGAGATTGACACAAATCATAATTGACCCTAGAATCAATTTAATGGAAAATCTAGAAAATTCAAAATTTGAGGATTTAAAAGTACAGTGCAAATCATGTCAAAATATTTTTAATTGGACGGCAAACGAACAAAAGTACTACCAAAAAAAAGGTTTTAAAAAAAAGCCCCAGAGATGCGATAAGTGTCGCGAAAAAACAAATACCTTGCGCAATGAAAATATGTTTTATATTCACTGTGGTTTTTGCGACCAAGACGGAAAAATGCTCACGCCACCACCAAAAGACAGAGTCGCCATTTGCGAAAAATGCTTTAAAAAGCTCGTTAAAGACCCTTTTTCTCTAAAGTCCTAAAACAAGTTCTGCACATCAGGGCGCCGAACTTCTTCTGAAGATTTGGCTTTACAACACCCTTGGTTCTCTTCAAAGAATGAGGCCTATTTAGCCTGACTGTATCCCCCTTGCCGCAAAGCATGCAGATTTTGCTTGATCTATGTTTTTGCTCTACTCGTGCCATCTTACATTTATAAAATTTAACTTTTATGCTAATATAAGATAGCAAAAATAATGCCGTTTGGCAAGGCTCAAGTGTCAATCATCTTAATAATCTCCCTCTTAATATCCCTCACGGTGCACGAGGCAGCCCACGCTTATGTGGCTTTTAAGCTTGGGGATGACACAGCAAAAAACGAGGGAAGACTCACTCTAAACCCTCTGGCCCACCTCGATCCAATCGGTACTCTGTCTTTGATATTTTTCAGGATTGGTTGGGGCAAACCCGTTCCGGTCAATCCAAATAATTTCAAAAACCCCTCTTTGCACAATTTCTTCGTGGCACTATCAGGACCAGCTTCCAATCTCGCTTTAAGTTTGATTGCCGCTATACTGCTTAGAATTTTCTCACAGAACGATTTGGTAACATCTTTCCTTTCGCTTTTTATCGTTTTAAACACCTTTTTGATGATTTTCAACCTGCTACCGATCCCACCGCTTGATGGAAGCAAGATTTGGCACCTTGTTTTAAACGACGAAGCTTATTATACGCTGGAAAGAATGGGCCCGTTAATTTTAATAGCCGTATTACTTTTCTCTTTCACCTTCGGAGGAATATTCTCCATCATTGAAAATATTTCTTTCTCGATCGTCAACCTGTTGACCTAAAATTAGTGTATTTTACAAAAGCAAAACAAATAAAATTGTGCTATAATGAAGTTGCTCCCGATATAAATAGTGAATATTGTCCCAACAATTTTATATAAGGGAGGGCAATATCGCTTCGGCCTGAGAGTCTAAGTTGCGCCCACCCACCTAGTCAAACTAGGACATATAACACTATTTACGGGAGCGTTTTATTTGGTAAAATTTACGCGTTAGATCGGGGCGTGGTATAACGGCTATTATGCAGGGCTGGGGGTCCTGCGACCCGAGTTCGACTCTCGGCGCCCCGACCAAAAAATTTTTAATATGAAACAGGCGACTTTGGGTTTTTTGATAAAAAGAGATGAGAACGGAAAAATTTCCGAAATACTTTTGGCTATGAAAAAGCGAGGATTTGGAAAAGGAAGAATCAACGGTACCGGTGGAAAAGTCGTCTCTGGTGAGAAAATAAAGGATTGTGTTATTCGTGAAACACAAGAAGAAATCGCCGTCACAATGATCCAGCCAAAAAAATTCGGGCTAATTAAATTTCGCTTTAAGTATAACGAAAACTTCAATCAGGACGTTCATTTTTACATGTGCGAAAGATGGGAGGGAGAACCGGCAGAGTCAGAAGAAATGAAACCGCGTTGGTATAAAATTGAAAATATCCCCTATCAAAAAATGTGGCCCGACGATAAATTTTGGATGCCACTATTTTTGCGCGACAAAAAAATTACTGGAAAAATTTTATTTGGCGAAAACGATCTAATCTTAGAAAATTCGATCAAGTCAACCGACTAGTCGGTTATTACCGCACCCCCCAAGCATTCGTCACCAGCGTAAAAAACGGCAATTTGCCCGGGGGTTGGAGCAAATTGCGCTTTTTCAAAATCAAGCTCGGCATTCTCGCCACTGATTGAAAGAGTCGCCTTTGATAATTTCGAACTAGATCGTAATTTCGCCCAAACTTTCATTTTGGCGTCAAGGCTTTCTCCGGAAATCAAATTTAAGTTTGTTAGTTTAACATTTTTTCTACACAACAAGTCTCGATTTTTTGTAACAATTAGAGAATTTTCTTCCTTATTTTTCTTAAGAACAAAATAGGGACCCCCGGGCAAGCCAACTGATTTTCGCTGTCCGATTGTAAAGTTTGCCAGACCATCATGCTCGCCTATTACATTGCCGTTTTCGTCAATTATTTTTCCTTTTTTATCTGTAACTTCTTTTTTTACAAAGTCTTTAAGTTCATTTTTTGATAAAAAACAGAAATCTTGGCTTTGTTTAACATTTTGATAAAAAGAGAGCTTGGGATTATTGTTTGCAATTTTCATAACCTCCTTCTTGGTCAAATCGCCCAAAGGAAAGAGTGTTTTTGACAGCTCATCCTGCGTTAAAAAAGATAGGGAGTAGGTTTGATCCTTGGTCTCATCCAACGCCTTAATTAGGGAGTATTTTGTTTTGTTCGTGCTTTTATCAATATTTTTTCTGATACGGGCATAGTGACCCGTCGCCACTTTTTGAGCCCCCATCTTTTTGGAATATTCAATTAACGAATGAAATTTCACTAGGGGATTACAAAAAACACAGGGCGAAGGAGTCTGCCCATCCTTGAGTGATTGTTTGAAATAATCTATGACGCAAGAGTTAAAAATATCTTCAACATTAATAATTTGGTGCGTGACATTAAAGTTCTTGCAAATTCTTTTAGCTCGCTCAATAGACTCTTTGGTGCAACATGCATTCTCGTTTTTGCTACCGCTCCACGTTTTGTAATTTAGCGAAACAGCAAGCACATCAAAACCTGCCTCTTTTAGCAAATAAAGGGCTACAGAGGAATCAACCCCTCCCGACATACCCAAAATAACCTTTTCCATCTCTTACTTATTTAGCAACTTTTTTTGGAGATATTAGATAAATATAAATTATTTCTAATACTCCGACTGTATTTATAATCAGAAGCGCCACAAACCATGGTTTGGAGTCGTTTTTTGCCGCTTTCCATAGCGCGTAACCCTTCCAGGCAAGCGTCCAAATCATCAAAGGATAAAACCACCAGGAATTTGCAATCTCATAACCGTTCATCGTCTCCCTTCCGCAACTTCGTGTTGCTTTTTATTAAATATAAATAATATTTTCCTTACTGTTTTTCTGTATTTGCCAGGAATCCGCTCTAAGATTTTCATTCTCAATTTCCCACTCGTATCCATAATAACCACACCGACAACCAAAAGAGGCCAGTCCGGTATTACGGGAAAGATTATACCAATAAAACCGACAACAATAAAGATGAAAGCCACCAATAGTCGAAAAACGTAGATAATGTCTTCGGCAACTAAGTGAATGTCCTTATCAATCAGCGAAATAATTTTATTTTCACTCATCCGTCACAATCTCCATAATCACAGGTGCGTGATCAGAACCCATGACCTTGGTTTTAATTTCACAATTTTTCATTTGTCTTTTCTCGAATCCTCTAGTTGCAAAATAATCTATTCTCCAACCGATATTTCTTTGGCGAGCATTGTAGAAATTAGACCACCAAGAAAACTCTTGTTTTTCAGGATTTAGCGAACGATAAACATCTGTCCAGCCATTTTGCAAAAAATTGTCAAACCAGTCTCTTTCTTCCTGAGTAAAGCCGGCATTTTTTTTATTATCCTTCGGCCTAGCAATGTCTATTTCCTTGTGGGCGACATTGAAGTCCCCGCAGAATACTATTTTATTTTTCGTCAAACCGTTCAAATAATCTTCTATAGCATCATTAAACTCCATCTTGAAGTCAATTCTTGCCAAATCTCTGCCCGAATGTGGAAAATAAGCGTTTACTAAAACAAAATTGCCAAAATCAACAGTAAGAACTCTTCCCTCGCGATCAAATTTTTCTATGCCAATCCCATATTTTATTTTCTCGGGTCTTTTTTTATAATAAACAGCAACTCCCGAATAACCACTTTTTTGAGCGTGTAGCCAAACAGAACTATAGCTACGAATACTCCGGTGATGATCGGCCAGCCGGTCTTTATCAATCTTAATTTCCTGCAAACAGACAATATCGGGATCTTCTGCATTGAGAAAATCAACCAACTCATCCCAGCCCGATCTAAGGCCGTTGATGTTCCAGGTGACAATTTTTACAGATTCTCTATGCATTGTTTTTTTAAAATTCTTCTATGGTTCTTGAAATAAGAGTCATATTTTTCGACACTACGCCAAAAATCCTTTTTGTGGTTCTTGTGATTAATGTGGCAAAGTTCATGGACGACGACATACCTTATAACCTCTCGAGGCGTAGCGGACAAGTAAGCATTGAAACTCAAAACATTGGCGCTACTGCAAGAGCCCCATCTGGACTTATAGAACCTGTATCTTATTTTACCAGTTTCGAAGCAAAAATCATTTTTAAACTCGTCGATTATCTCTTCAATCAATACTTTTGTTTGAGTTTTATAAAAATTTTTTAGTACCGCAGAGTTTTTAATTTTCTTTCCAGCAATTAGAAGACATTTGTTTTCGGCATCAAGCTCCCATTTAAATACATCCGATGGCACCACTTTTAAAATTTCACCAAGGAAAAAAATTTCGTCCGATGAGATCACTTTATCAGAATTATTTGTTTCTCTGATTTTTTTATTTATCCAAGCCTTTTTCTGTTTTATAAATTGCAAAATGTCTCTGTCACTCAAAAATAAAGGAGAGCGGACAATCAACTTGCCCGCCCTTACCTCAAGCGACAGAGTCTTTCTGCGACTCCTTTTTAATTCAAAATCAATACACCGATCAAAATCAACAGGATCGGCAACATCCGGAGCATGAAGCGCAATCAGACTCATCGCAATCAACCTTCTCTTCTTCGGCTTCATCTTCTCCATTTTCCGACCCATTATCTTTTTCTTCTTCTTCCATTTTTTTCCTTTCGTTCCCGCCTCGCCCAAAAGGCGATTTGGAACATCCCCCGCGGTTTTAACCTGGGGGAATACATTATTTTTTTAACTTTTCTTTTTGTTCTTCGATTTTATCATCCTCTAGCTTTTCAAACAAAAGCGATAAATCACCGACCGCAACCCTATCGAGCGGCCCAAATGACCACGCCAAACTCTCTAGGCCAACGGATTGCGCAATTTTTTTAGCTGTTTTTGGTAAAAACGGTTCAATCAGTGAACAAATCGCCAAAATAACATTCGCCAAAGCCAGCAAATCCTTTTCAGCTTCACTTCGATCGGTTTTTATTTTTTTCCACGGCTCATTTTTATTTAAATATCTATTTCCATTCTCGGCAAGTGAAAATATTGTTTTAAGTGCGTCCCTAAAATTTGTTGATTCGATCTTTTTGCCAATCTCTTCATGGGCAGTTACCGCGTTAGATAGCAACTCGTTTTGCTGTTCACTATATTCTCCTTTGAAGTCGAGTCCGTCAGGAAAATTATTTTTTATAAGCGAAAGAGTTCTATTAATAAAATTGGCAAAGTTACCTATGAGCTCATTGTTAGTTTTGTCTCTAAAAGCATCCCAAGAAAAATCTGCGTCGGACGTTTCCGGTCCATTGGCGATCAAATAATACCGGAGCGTTTCGCTGTCAAATTCTTTCAGAAAGTCTGGAAGCCAAACGGCGTGTTTTCTACTTTTTGAAAATTGACTGCCTTCGAGCGTTAAATATTCACTTGAAACTATAATGTCGGGCAACTTGAGCTCGCCAAGCCCCATCAAAATCGCAGGCCAAATAATAGTGTGAAAAGGAATATTGTCCTTGCCGTGAACATAATAATGGACCGCGTCATTGTCTTTCCAGAAATCTTCCCATTTTTTTTCTTCAGCGGATTCTTTTGCCCACTCGATACTTGCCGAAAGATAACCGGTAACCGCCTCAAACCACACGTATATCTTTTTTTCCTCATAACCCTCAATTGGGATATTAATCCCCCACTCGAGATCTCTGGTTATCGCGCGATCATGCAGACCACCCTCAACAAATTTTAAAGAGAAATTCTTCGCATTTGGCCGCCAGCCTGAAGAATTTGAAATAAATTCTTTGATTTGCGGCTCTATCTCGGCGAGTTTTAGAAAAAAATGCTTTGATTTTTTGAAAATTGGCCTTCCCCCGCAAGCTTTACATCTTGGATTCACTAAGTCTTTTGGGTCAAGGATTGACCCGCAATTGTCGCATTGGTCGCCCCGAGCATCCTTGAAATTGCAATTTGGACACTCCCCTTCTATGTATCTATCCGGTAGAAATCTTTGGCAGCTTTCGCAATACGGCAATTCGACTTCTTTTTCCTCAATTTTTTCTTTTGCAAGAAGATTTTTGAAGTTATTCTGAACAATCTCTCTGTGATTTTGGGTCAATGTATTTGTAAATATGTCGTACGAAAAACCAAGATCCTCGCAAAGTGTTTGTCGAAATTCATTGTCATATTTTCTTGCGATCTCCTCTGGATCGATACCCCTTTTCTCTGCCTCAACTGCAATCGGCGTACCATAGCAATCACTTCCGCTGACATAAAGCACCTCGTCGCCTTTTAAGCGATGATAGCGAGCAAGCACGTCGCCACCTATTAGCGCCGCAACATGCCCTAAATGCATTGAATTATTTGCGTACGGCCAAGCCGCACCGATGAAAACTTTTTTTGCCATTTTTCTCCTTTTTAGAATATACCTGAACGAAAGAAGAGAATCAACGCGATTGACTAAAATTGAGAAATGGCCACAATGGACGCAACAGATTAGAAAATGAAAGCAGGGCATATACGAACCAAAGCCCTCCCAACCACCATTTACACCTCGTAGGTGTAAATGGTCAGGGAAACGATAGTTTAAACGCCTTATAATAGATGAGTCGTTTGATGTTTTGGCAATATTTGATATTTGAGATTCGAAATTCCGGCTATTTTTTAATTTCCAAATTGTCCAATTGAGAAATTGTTTAATTGTCCAACTTCTCCTTTATCTTCTTCTCAAGCCCCCTGTCCGTCGGCTTGTAGTACTTCGCACCCTTCAGGCGCTCCGGCAGATGGTCTTGCTCCACTTTGGCATTATTAAAATCATGAGCATATTTATAACCCTTACCATACCCAAGCCCTTTCATCATCTTTGTTGGAGCGTTGCGAAGATGTTTTGGCACATCAAGGTTTCCGTATTTTTTAATATCCCCTCTTGCTGTTAAAACCGCCTTGTAACAAGCATTTGATTTAGGAGCGTAAGATAAATGAATAGCAGCCTGAACAAGATGAACATCGCACTCCGGCAACCCTATGAACCTACAGGCATCATAAGCCGCCACAGCTACAAGCAAGGCATGAGGGTCGGCAAGACCAATATCCTCCGAGGCAAATCTAACAATCCTTCTTGCAATATAGAGCGGATCCTCACCGGCATCTAGCATCCGCATCAGCCAATAAATTGCCCCGTCGGGGTCACTGTCTCGCATTGATTTATGAAGGGCCGAAATTATATTATAATGCTCCTCGCCATTCTTATCGTATTTCAATGTTTTGACTATATTCGAACTATCAAGCGTCTTTTTATCAATTTTTTTGCTATGCGCCGATAGATCATCGAGTAAATTGAGAAGTATTCTAGCGTCGCCATTGGCACTGTTTATCAAAACATCTTTAGATTTTGTATCAATTTTGATTTGTGGATTTATTTTCAGAGCTCTGTTTAAAATTTTCTCCAACTCACTACTATTTAATCTCTCAAATTGCAAAATCTTTGATCTTGAGATAATCGGAGATATTACAGTAAACGAAGGATTTTCGGTCGTTGCTCCGATAAGAACTATGTCACCTCTCTCAACATAGGGTAAAAGAACGTCTTGTTGCGCTTTATTAAAACGGTGAATTTCGTCAATGAAAATAATCGTTCTCTCATTATTGTCTTTGGCTTTTTCCAGCTCCAGCTTCAATCCCTTGATTGTTCCTAGAACCGCATTAATTTGAACAAAATTTGACTTTGTTGCTTCTGCAATTATATGAGCAAGAGTTGTCTTTCCGCTCCCCGGAGGACCAAAGAGAATAATCGAACTAAGTCGATCTTCTTTGATAGCTCGATATATCCAAGAACCCTTGGCTATGAGGTGTTCTTGGCCGACAAATTCTTCCAGATTTTTAGGACGTAAGTCATTTGCAAGTGGCATAATTTATAAATGACAAAATACGGCACAAGATACAAGCAACAAGATACAATAATCAAACAAATATCAGATCATAAAATTCAAGTTACAAATAGCTTGAAAATGGATTTATGAATATTGTTTGTAATTTGTTTCTTGGTCGTTGGTTATTTATCATTACTTGCACAAGGCCGGTTTCTCTGGTAATTCATAACAGAGCCGACGGATTGAAAACACCCCCTATTTGCTGGTAAAATCATTAAGAAAATGACCCAAATAATAAATTACACCAGAATAACTACCTCAGATAAACTCGAGGATAGGTTTCTGACATGCCAAGTTTACGAACCGGCCGAGACAGATCAAGCAAATGCAGGCAGAATATTTTCGCAGATAGAAATTTTAAATCCCTGGTTCCCAAATTCTCAAATCGGTCAAACTGTAATCAACACCCTCATCAGAGAGTATTACAGAAGCTCTTCAAGTAGCGACCTACAAAATTTTGAAGCGGCAGTCAAAAAAGTCAACGAAGCCCTAGCGCAAATTGCCCAAAATGGAGAGACGGAATGGATCGGAAAGTTTTCTGGAATCCTGATGCTTTCAAAGGGAAAAGACATTCACATTGCCCAGACAGGCAATTCGAGGGCCTACTTATTTAGAGGCTCGAGAATAAACCACATAACCGAAGGATTGTCCCAAGGCGAAGCTCCCCATCCGCTAAAAACGTTTACCAACCTTACTTCCGGAGAGCTCCACCAAGGAGACAGATTGATAATCGGTAATTCCACGTTATTTCAAGTCTTCTCTCCGTCTGAATTGCGTATTAGCGCTACCTCCTACCTTCCAATGGCTTGCGCAATAGAAATCGCCAAAGGCTTGAAGAGAAAGGGGGCGCATAGCGGAAACGGAATAGTTATCGAGCTCACGACCAAGGACGAGCTCGCCAACATCCCACCGGAACAAAAAGTGGATACTGTCTATCTTGATCAAAGCGGCTTCGACATTAATTATTTTTTGAGGAATATAACGCAGACGGCTACAAAAATGTTACTGCTCGTATCAAAAAAATCCTCCAGCCTTCACAAATATACAAGAGAAAATATCTCGCCCAAATTAAAAAAGACGCTTGAATCTTCAAAAAAAGAAATTGGCTCTATCACATCTCGCGCCAGTAAAAGATTCAGTGTAGAAAACACAATCTCGCCCAGCTTGCAGCAAGTCGAAAGCAAGACAGGTACAAGTCAAATAAAAAGCAGCTCTGGTGGCACAGATTCTATAAATAAAAAAACGACGATCAAAAATCTTTCATTTATTAAAGCTATTTCTTTGATAAAAATGCGAAACAAGTTTAAAAGGTTCTTGATTTCAAGCGGCCTTCATAGCAAAAACCGAACGAAATTGATTGCTTGGTCTATCTTTGCAGTATTTATTATTTTACTAGTTAGTATTGCGATTAGTTTGAACATGAAAAAGAGCCAAGATCGAGATCAAGCTTTACAGGCAAAAAGCACCGAAATCACATCTCTTTCGGGAGAGGCCAGTCTGGCTATTTCCAGAAATCAGACAGATGAAGCGATAGATAAGCTAAATGAACTTCTGAAGATCTCAACCGAACTTGCAGGAACAAAGTATGAAAATTCAATTAAAGACATCGTAAAAGATTCTGAAAAAAAACTTGCTTCGCTGTCTTCTGTGACGGTCGTAGATAAAGCAAAGGAATTTGATATTAGTCCGAACGCCCAATCCCTTACTCAAATAAATAAATCTTTATTTTACTTTAACAAATCAGACGGTATTTTTTCAAAGAATGAAAATTCGGAGAATTTTGAGATTGTAATTAATAAAGAATTCGACAGTGAAAGTAGTTCTTCGACACCTCTAACTAATGACAAAGAAATTGCCTATCTTCTGGAAAACCATAGCATACATATTGTAAATACAGAAAACCTAACGACACAGGAACAAAGTGTTGAGCTCAACTCCGGAAGTATAATTAGACAATACCTCGACAACCTCTACGTCCTAGATATTGACAATAATCAGATTTGGAGAATACCGAGAGCCGAAAATGAATACAACGAAACACAGAAGTATATTCGCGATGACACTGTATTGGCGCTTTACAGTGACATGGCAATTGATGGAAGCATTTATTTACTCAATGAACAATGTGAAATACTCAAGCTTGCAAGGGGAAGATTTGAAAACAGATTTAAAATAGATCCACCCGGGAGCCAAGAAATCAATACTGGTTGCAAGAAAATTATTGCCTCACCTACACAAGAAAATATTTTTGTTTTGAGAAATTCTGGCGATAAGCTTGTTTTGATGGAAATAAACAAAGAGGGCAAATTTATCAAACAATACGAAATGCAAAGTAGCGATGAAGTTATCGATATCGCCTTTACGGAAGATCCAAAAGCATTATTTATAAGAACAACAAATAAGATCTCTCAGTATAATTTATAGTCAGATTCTCTCTATCTTCGATACACCTAAAAGATCGAAGCATTTTTCAAGCACATTTTTTGTCACAAAAACAACGAATAAATTTTTCGAAGTTTCCTCTTTGGTTTCTGCGATCACCTTTTTCTTTTCGTACAATGAGTTGAATTCATTGGCCAGTTTATATGTAAAATCGGCCAAAACATTAGGGCTTGATGAGGCAGCTGAATTCTCAACCGCTTCATGAAATTTAATCAAAATTTTTGCAAGCAAAATTGAGTCTTCATCTATATGAGCCTCCTGAATAAAATCACCAAATTCTTCTTTAGCATTTTTCTCAATACTATTAATTCTAGAAAGTGTATATTGCAAATAAACACTGCTATTGCCTTTTAGGGAAATCATTTTATCAAAAGAAAAAATCGCATCGCTTTTCCTATTTTGAGACAAATCCGCATACTTTATTGCACTTATGGCGATATCTTCACAAAGACGTTCCACGTTCGTAGCAATAGTCCCTTTGTCATCGATTATACCCATCGCCTTCTCTTTTGCTTTTTCGATTAACTCATCAAGCAAGACAACTCTTCCGGAACGAGTGGACATTTTACCTTCCGGTAGCCTAATCATGCCGTGACCGGCAAAAACGATTTGACCTTTTTTAATCCAACCGAGCTTTACAGCAATGGCTTCAAGTTGTTTGAAATGAAGGCTTTGATCGTTACCGACATGATAAATAATTTTTTCAGGAGAATATTTACTCATGCGATATTTTACAGCAGATAAATCGCGAGTGATGTAGAGCGTGGCGCCATCTTTTTTCTTTATCAAAGCGGGGGGCATTCCTTCAATTTCTACAATTTTTGCTCCTTGAGAATCCTGCAATAAATTATTTCTCTCCAACTCTTCCACAACTTCTTCAAGCTTATCCTCATAAACACTCTCCCCCATCACCTCATCGATCTCTACGCCCAGAACCCCATAAATTCTCTTAAATTCTTTGAAACTTTCATTGACGCACATTTGCCAAATTGTTCTCGCCTCATCGTCACCGTTCTCAAGCTTTTTGAACCATGCCCTCGCCTCATCTTCAAGAGATGGATCTTTTTCCGACTCGGCATGAAACTTAACGTAGAGTTCGTTGAGCTGTGTGATCGGATCGTCCTTGATTTTGCCTTCATCTCCCCATTTTTTTATAGCCACAATCAATTTGCCAAACTGTGTGCCCCAATCCCCAATGTGATTAATACCAACCGTTTGATAACCAAGCGATTTATGAATATTATAGTTTGCTTGTCCAATAATAGTGGAGCGCAAATGTCCAACAGAAAAAGGCTTAGCAATGTTTGGAGAGGAGTAGTCAAAAATGACAGTTTTTGAGGAATTTTCTTGATTATACAAATAGGAATCGGTGTTTATAATTTCGCCTAGCTCTTGCAGATAGGCCTTTTTTGAAAGGTACAAATTGATAAATCCTCCGATGTATTCGACTCTGTCAACAAAACCCTCCGCAGACAAAATTGCCTCAACTTCACGAAATAACTGTTCGCCCGTCTTTCCAGTCTTATCAACAATATCATTGATAAGTGCAGGAGGCAGACAAATATCTCCGAATCGGCTACTTGAGGACAGCTCTACTTGAAAATCAAGAGTATCGGAAAGCTTTTTTGCAAGCAGATCTTTTATCATTTTACTTTCACTCTGATAAATTTTAATTTTCCAGATTTTAATACAAAGCTCTCCCCCGTTTCGAAACTCTGCTCAGCGCTAGTTTCTTCGCCATCAATTTTTACAGCTCTTTGATCTAGTAATCTCTTCGCATCGGACTTGCTTGAAGCAAAGCCAACTTCGACAAGAAGATCAACGATTGTTTTTGAATCAACCTCTTTTTCCAGGATATCTTCAGGTGTCTCTTTTGCGCGCACAACGATATCAAAGTGTTCCGCAGCACTCTTGGCCGCCTCTTCATTGTTGAGCATTCTCACAAGCTCATAAGCCAAATCTCGCTTGAATTTCATCGGATTCTCGCCTCCGGAAATTTCATTCTTGATTCGCTCTATATCAGCCAAGTCAACCTCGGTTATAAGTTCAAAACATTTGATAATTACCTCGTCTGGCAGTTTCATAATCATTCCATAAAGATCTTCGCTCTTTGAGTCGAGAGCAATCACGTTCCCCTCTGTCTTACCAATCTTTTTGCCTTGTGCGTCCGACAACAAAGACAGGGTCATCACAAATTTTTCTTTCTGCTTCATATTCCGTATCAGTTTTCTGCCCATCATCATATTGAACATCTGGTCATTACCGCCAACCTCCAAATCAATATCCATAGCCACACTGTCATATGCTTGCAAAAGCGGATAGAAAAATTCATTCATATAAACATCCTGATTGGCTTTTTTTCTTTCCTGAAAAAGATCTCTCTCGGAGATCTGAGCGTAAGTTAGGTGATGAGTAATAGCGGCAAACTCTAGAGCGCTCATCTTATCAAACCATTCACTATTAAATTTTACCTCGACAGGGTTTTCGCCCTCAAAATCCAAGATTTTGGAAGCTTGTTTTGTGTAATTTTTAGCGTTTTCGTTTACCTCTTCTCTAGACAGCACCTTTCTGGCGGTCGTCTTGCCCGAAGGATCACCAATGGTTGCCGTAACATCTCCGATTAAAAATATTACCTTGTGTCCAAGTTTCTGGAATTGTCTTAGTTTCATTAGACCAGCCATGTGGCCAATGTGAAGTTGGGGCCCAGTCGGGTCAAAGCCCTGATATAATTTTATTTTTTTT
Source organism: candidate division WS2 bacterium ADurb.Bin280 (assembly GCA_002071685.1). Classification (GTDB taxonomy): domain Bacteria; phylum Patescibacteriota; class UBA1384; order UBA1384; family DTJR01; genus MWBO01. Next base: position 14,772 of record MWBO01000010.1, read on the forward strand.
CCAGAACGCAAAACCTTCTCTAGCGTCTCTTTATCAGGGTAAATATTTTCCACCCCTCTTGTTAATAATTCTTCAATCTTATCCATTTCGCCTCCGATAATTTCTGTTTTATTCTACCCTAATTATGATATAATTCAATCAAATTAAAACAATTATTATGAAAATAGGTGGAATATTAAAGATTAAAAAACCATCCTACAAAAAGGCTCCTTTTAGAGCTATCAAAAAGAGACTGAGAAATAGAAAGGCGATAGCTTACTTTTTTGGCTTTCTTGCTCTATTTACTGTATTAACCGTTCTCTGGGTTTCGAAAGACTTACCGACGCCTTCGAAGTTGGCAAAGCTTCACGCGACGGAGTCAACAAAAATTATGGATAGAAATGGCGGGGTCTTGTATCAAACCGGTGAAGAAAGAAGAACAGTTGTGGAGTTCGACAAAATTCCGGATTACGCCAAGCAAGCCACCTTGGCCGCCGAAGACGCCAATTTCTACAAACACGGTGGCGTTGACTTTAGAGGAATAGCTCGAGCCGCTTTCAAAGATATCTTAAATATGAGCGCCGCAGAAGGGGGCTCAACCATCACGCAACAATTTGTGAAAAATGCCCTGTTGACGAACCAAAAGACATTTAGCAGGAAGTTCAGAGAACTGATACTGGCGCTTGAAATTGAACAAATTTACTCAAAAGATGAAATATTGGGCCTGTATCTTAATGAAATACCTTATGGCGGAAATATTTATGGCATCGAAGAAGCCAGCCGTCAGTTTTTTAATAAATCTGCTAACGAGCTAACTCTTTCAGAAGCAGCGACTGTAGCCGCGGTTCCGCGTGCGCCAACTTATTATTCTCCTTGGGGAACACACACAGACAGTTTATTTGCTAGAAAAAACTACATTCTAGATAGGATGAGTGAGCTCGGATATATCAGCAAAGAAGACGCTGAAAAAGCCAAACAAGAAGGCCCGACAAAAGAAAACCTCACTTTTCAGAAAAAAAGAGAGTCAATAAAATCCCCTCATTTCGTTATGTATGTCAAGGAAAGGTTGGTTGATTTGTACGGAGAGAGATTGGTGAACTCCGGTGGCTTGAAAGTCACAACAACGCTTGACGGCGAAAAACAACGAGCAGCGGAAGAGGCAATTGCCAAAAACGAAGCAAAATTTACTCGCTACGGAGCAACAAATGCCGCCCTCGTCTCAACAGATGTAAAAACCGGAGAAATTCTCGCAATGATAGGAGGAAAGGATTATTTTGACATCGAGCATGGTGGAAATGTCAACGTTACCGATTCGGCTAGACAGCCAGGGTCTTCTTTTAAGCCCATCGTCTACGCTACCGCTTTTAAACAGCAGAGGTTCTCGCCCTCCTTTACAATTTACGACGTGGCAACCGATTTCAATGGCTACCAGCCCAAAAACTATGATGGATCATCTCACGGGGCTCTCTCAATTCGCCAATCGCTAGCCAATTCATTAAATATCCCTGCAGTGAAAACTCTTGCCTTAGTTGGAGTAAATGAAGCCCTTAAAACTGCTAAAGATCTAGGTATTACCACCCTCAATGAACCCGAAAGATATGGCCTAGCTCTCACCTTAGGCGGTGGCGAAGTCAAGCCGATAGAAATGGCCGGGGCTTTTGGAGCATTTGCAAATAGCGGAGTCTATCATCAACCAGTCTCAATACTAAAAATTGAAGATTCTCAAGGAAAAGTTCTTTACGAGTACAAAGAAGAAAGCAACCGATCACAAGCGATTGATCCGCAGATTGCTTATCAAATTTCCGATATCCTAGATGATGATGGCGCCAGAAGTATGATCTTTGGATTTAATAATGCACTTAATTTTGGCAAATATCACGTAGCCGCAAAAACGGGCACCACCAATGAATTTCACGATGCTTGGACAGTTGGGTACTCACCAAAGATTGCGACAGCTGTGTGGGTAGGAAATAATGACAACGCAAAAATGAAAAACGGAGCAGACGGGAGCGTCGTTGCAGCCCCGATTTTTCACAGTTATATGGAAAAATTCCTTGACGACAGTGAATTTGCCAGACCGGATGGCATCAAAGAACTGACGGTGGAAAAATACTCTAACAAATTACCAACCCAATACTCGAAAACCACTGTTAAGGATATATTCGCCTCTTGGCAAATTCCAACTGAAAAAGACGACATCAATGTAATGTTAAGAGTCAACAGGATAAACGGAAAATTAGCAACCGACAATACGCCGGCTGAACTTATTGAAGAAAGATTATTTACCAATATTCATAACGAATGGGGTAATGACTGGAAAAAATATCCGAACTGGGAAGGACCCGTAAGATCTTGGGCACAAGCAAATGGATTTAATTTAACAGCACCGGACGAAAAAGATGACAGCTACAACGGAAGGCCGACGGTTGAGATCACGTCCCCCAGCGAAGGTAGCCAAGTAAGCGGTGAATTCGACGTTAGTGTTTCGGCAAATAGCGATCAGGGGATCGAAAAGATTGTTTATTACATTGATAATGCCGAAGCTACCAGTAGTTCTTCCTCGCCATATTCCGTCACACTTGAAAGCACAAAATATTCTAATGGCAGCCACACTCTCACTGCCAGAATGACCGACAAAAACGGGATAGTGGTTGAGGATACAACAGCAATCTCCATAAAAAACTCAACCCCTCCACAAATAAGCTCAATCCAAGTAAGCTACCCTTCTTCAACTAACGCCATAATAAAGTTTGCAACTGACCAAAGTTCAAGCGCAAAAGTCGATTATGGCACAACTACCGCTTACGGATCTACAAAGTCGTCAAGCTCGACAACCACGTCACACCAAATAAGCATAGGGTCGCTGACCGCCGGAGTAAAGTATTATTTTAAAATTACCGCAACAAACGAGGCAGGCTCAAGTACTCAAACGGGTAGTTTCACTGCTTCTTAGTTGACAGTCAATCTTCGAAAATAGTTTTTTTGCTAAGTTCTTTTTGTAAGTCAATTTGATATCCGAGTTTTTGAGCATCCTTTATAATTTTTTTTGCTTGTGATGGTAGATGAACCCTCCCCGCAAGATCAACCTCTCCGACAACAATTCTGTCACCTCTGAGTGGTTTTTTGTAAAAGGCGCTTACAATGGCCGAGATGACCGACAAATCACAGAGAGGATCGCGTATCTTGTACCCCCCGGCCACATTGAGAAAAATATCTTTGTCAGAAAGATCGATACCCAGATGATTCGAGGCAATCGCAACCATCATCAAAAGGCGATTTAAATCGTATCCCACCGAATTTCTCTTAGCAAATCCAAAAGAGCTTTTTTGAACAAGAGCCTGCACTTCAACTACATACGTTCGGCTCCCTTCCAGAACCGCGGTTCTCGACAAGCCGAAAGGAACCGAAACTTCCGGTTTAATTCTTCCAAATTCACTTGCCGATAGAAGACCCTTCTCCCCTAAATTGAATACACCCATTTCATCCGTTGGGCCAAAACGATTTTTGTTGGAGCGCAAAAATCTTTCACTTTGCTCTTTTTCACCCTCTAGATAAAAAACGGCATCCACCATGTGCTCAAGTGTTCGAGGACCCGCCACTTCTCCCTCCTTAGTAACATGGCCGATAATTGCTGTTGCAATCGAATTGTCCTTTGCAAGTCTAATAATTTTATTGGTACAGTGTTTTATTTGCAAAACGCTTCCGGGCGATGAGGGGACAGATGAGTCATAAATGGTTTGAATCGAATCTATAATTAAAAGTCGCGGCTTTGATTTTTTGACAACGCTCGACCAACTCAATATGTCGGGATTATCGATGACAAAAACATTGTCGTATTTTTGCGATATTCTTTGCGCCCTTAGCTTTATCTGTTCTGGTGATTCTTCTCCGGCAACATAAATAACGTTCTGCAAAATCAGACATGCGACTTGCCAAAGCAAAGTTGACTTGCCAACTCCAGGATCTCCTCCCAATAAAAAAACCTCCCCGGGGATAATACCGCCACCCAAAACAAGATCAAATTCACTAAGCGAGCTGGTAAATCTTGTAATTTTTGCGTTGTCTATTTGATCAAGTCTAATCAAAGTTGCCTCATCAACTTTGCCGGCCGCAGTAGAGGAAAAATCAATAGAAAGCTCCTTGAGCGTATTCCAAGCCAAACAGGCACTGCACTGCCCAGACCACTTTGCGAATTCATTTCCACATTTTTCGCAAATAAATATGTTTTTTTTATCTTTCTTTGACATCTTCTACGATTAATTTGACCTTTTCTCTCCCGCCCCAGCGGTCGATTTCTATTGAAAATGCAATGTCATAAAGTTTAACTTTTTCAAGTTTCCAGCATTTCTCCTCAAAACAAAATGCAATCGCCTTGTTACCGCCAAGATCGAAACTGAGGTGATCCTTGCTTTTTCCCAAATATCGAATATCCCGTACGCTTGCCTTTTCCACCGCGAAGATCGGCTTGTAGTTTCCTTGACCAAACGGTTCGAGTTTTTCTATATTTCTAGCCAGAGAAATATTTATTTTATCAATATCAATGAGAGCATCGATGTAAAGCTTTTTCAGAAAAATTTTTTCGTCAAATTTTTCAGACAATTTAAGTATTTGTTTTTTAAATTTTGTTAAATTTTCTTTTTTTATTGAGATACCCGCCGCCTGTTCATGGCCACCAAAACTTTCCAAGAGGTGTTCGCAATCTTTGAGTAATTGTGTAATGTTTACGCCCGGTATTGATCTAGCGCTACCCTTGTACAAGCCATCGCGAACACTTAAAACAATTGATGGTTTATAAAAATATTGTGTTATTTTTCCCGCAATCAGACCAATGACTCCCTCTGGGAATTTAGTTTCTATCACAATAAACGGACCCTTATCAATTCCCCTCTTTTTTATTTTTTCAATAACATCGCGCTGACCATTTTTTAGTAAATCCTGCCTCTGAAGATTAAGCTGGTCGAGCTCACGCGCATCGGACTCTATCTTTTTCACATCTTCATTTATCAAAAGATCAAAACTTTTTTGAGGCAACGATATTCTTCCTGCGGCATTTAATCTCGGCGCGATCATATAACCGACCTCATAAGCTCCGGCTTTATTTATATTTGCAATCTCCATCAATTTAGATAAGCCCATATTTTTTGTTTTATTCAAGACTAGCAGTCCATATTTAGCGATAATCCTATTATCATGTACCAATGGAACCATGTCGGCAATTGTAGAAATAGCCACCAAATCCAAAAGCCACTTCTCCTGTCCCTCTTTTTTCGATAAGGCTTTTGACAGAAAAAAAGCAACGCCACCACCCGAAAAATATTTAAACTGAAGATCTTTGCCTAAAAAGGGATGAACGATAATTGCCTTGGGCAATTTTTCACCTAGCTGGTGGTGATCAACTACGATCGTATCAATACTATTTTTTTTAGCGAGTTCTATTTCGGCAACATTTTTTATTCCACAGTCCACTGTAATAAGAAGCGAAATTTTTTCCTTGACCATTTTTTCCACAGCATCTTTATTAAGACCATAGCCCTCGCTTCTATCCGGAATCACAACCTTGATTTCATCAAAGTAATCCTTGAGTGCTTTATATAATATTGCGGCACCACAGATCCCATCGGCGTCGTAATCAGCGTATATGGCTATCTTTTGACCTTTTTTTGACGCTTCAATAATTCTTTTTTTTGCTTCAATAACGCCGGGCATCTGATCTTCGTTTATGAGTTGTTCATAGCGAGGATTTACAAAAGATTCAACATCTTCTATATGCCTGGTCTTTAATATTGCTTTAACCGCGTCCTTAGGATATCGATTTAAAATCTGCCAAGTAAGTTTTGAGATAATTCCTCCTTTTGACTAACAAGAATCTATCACAGCATTGACTTTTTAGCAATTTTGTGATATAATTTACAGCTAGTCAAAACAGCTCTCGGTTTACTTTGGTTTAGTGTTTGTCAGTAATTATTTGACGTACGCCAATCCCTCGACTCTTAGGTCAACATATTCGCCTATTTCTTGATCACCGTTGGCTATTATTTGCTCCAAGGCGTAGATTTGATTTTCAAGCGAGGAAGATGTGTCAAAAATAACAGTGTAACCTTTCTGCGTTTTAAAAGAAAGTTTAAATGTAGTATCCTCCACAGAGGCCTCGCTCACGCTGACGCCAATTCGCTCAAAAGCATCGATACTCTTCTTGTAAAAATCTACAAATTTTTGCGATACCACTTTGTCTCCAATATTTATTTCAATATTAGATTTATCGCTTACGACAATTCCGGTAGGAGAATTCTGAGTCTCCCTGTAAGCTAATCCGCGGTTATCAATTTCAAAACATTTTTCATTGCACCAGATTAAGGCGACGTCCCTTTCCTTAATCTCTACCCTCAAAGTGGAAGGCAAACCTCTGACCACCCTCGCCTCTTCAATTACAGGGAATTCTGCGGTAATTTTTTTGAGATAACCGGCAATGTTTATAAGAAAAATATTTTTTCCCATCATATCGAGAGCTATTCTGTCATAAATTTCGCCGGTCTCAATCCCTTCGGCCTTGACATCCCTTATTCTAAAAGTAGGACTAAAAACAGCAAAATAAATCACAAATATCAAAACGACGGAATATGCTAGATTTTTTAAAAAGCGAACAATTCTTGGACTTAAACTAAAACTTCTTTTTTTATCTTGCTTTTGAGTTCTAAGCAAAATTTCCTTGCGCCTTAATTTATTATAGTCTGGATTTAAATTATTCATCTGAAGACAAGTCCCAATCGCCTATATATTCGACCTCTTCCTTCAAAATAATATTGTATTTTTCATTGACACTCTCTCTCATCAGATCTATCAGTTTTCTGACGTCACTAGCCGTAGCATGGTTGAAATTTTCAATCCAATTTGCGTGTTTTTTTGATACCCTGGCCCCTCCGACGCTCAACCTTTTTGCCCCAGAAGATTCAAGCAAAAAACCCGCACTTAAATTTTTCGATTTATCGTCCGTAGCTTTATCAGTTCCCGAAGGATTTGAGAAAATACTGCCGGAAGTTTTAATCCCTAGAGGTTGCCTCTCCTGTCTAATAGTCTTGTATTTTTTTAAATCGCTCATAACCTCTTCTTGTTTGCGAGAATTAAATTGAAAAATAACACTCAAAACAACTTCTCGTGGCTTTTTCTTCACAAATTTCAATTTGGTTTTTCTATAACTTGGTTCGAGATATTCAACTTTGTATGTCTTGGGCCCTTCTTTATCCATGAGAGTAAAAGATCTAGCAAAATCGCTTATAGCAACGCCATGCGAACCGGCATTATTTATCAAAGCGCCCCCAACAGTTCCCGGGATTCCATAGAGCGGGTCCAGCCCTCCAAGCCCTTGCGAAGCACACTGAACAATCAAATTAGACAAGAAAACGCCAGAATCGGCGATCACGCGTCCTCTAGCGGAATCAATTGTGATTTGCGATGTTTCATTTTTTATTATTACACCGGAAAAACCCGAATCAGAAGCTATGATGTTAGTGCCCCCTCCAATTACCTTATATTCAAGATCACTACTTTCACAAATCTCCACCGCCTTCATCAATTGATCGAGGGTTTTTACTCTTGATAAGTAAAGAGAATTACCGCCAACTCCCATCGAACAAATTTCAGAAAGGGGTAGGGCGGGCGTGATATCAATACCACAAAGGTTGAATTTTTTTTCTATCATTGTTTTTTTGATTTAGTTAAAGCACTAGCAACAACATGAACGTTAGTGGCCCCACAAATCAATACAAAATCACCACTTCGCACATTACTTTTCAAAAGGTCTACAGCTTCTTTATAACCTTCCAAATAAAAAGCCAGCTTTCCTCTCTTTTCCAATCTATCAACTAGATCCCTGCTTGTAAACTTCGCCCGGGCATCACGACCCGCAACTGCATAGACAGGCAAGATCCCTATGACATCAAAGCGCGATTTGGCAATTTCTTCAAAAAAGTCCTCGTAAAAATTATTGAAACGATCTTGCTGGTGAGGTTCGAAAATAAAAAACTTTTTACCAGCTGATGAAATATCCCTAGAGGCCTCGAAAATGCTTTTAAGCTCGGTTGGATGATGACCATAATCATAATAAAACGAAGCGCCCTTAAATTTTCCATAAAACTCAAACCTTCCCTTGACTCCTGAAAAATCATTTATAAATGCCGAAAATCTGTCTCTTTGTAATCCTAAAAATAAAGACACGGCAAAAGACGCAGCACAGTTTTTAGCGAAGTGTTTTCCAGCCACTCTCGACGAAATTTCAAACTCTTCATTTTCATAAACAAATTTAAAACTTGCGCCCCCCTGAGAAGGTGCGTAGTCTCGGATAACAATATTGCTTTTTGGAGAAAATCCATACGCCATCACTCTAATATTGTTTTGGTTTAAAAATTCGCCACAATCGCTAACAATATTTTCAGTATTTACATCGTCACAGCAATAAACCAACAGTCCCCCAGGCTTAATATTTTTTATAAAAAGTTCAAATTCATGTTTTATTTGTTTTATTCCTCCGCGGAAATAGTCTAAGTGCTCCTCCTCAATATTTGTTATTACAGCCACCGTAGGATGAAAATCAAGAAAAGATCCATCATACTCACATGCTTCAAGAACGAAAAACCTATCCTTCCCCAGCGAGGCAGTATTTACCTTTTTTCCATTTGGCGCACCAATCATTATGCCAGGATCATAACCAGAATAATTCATCGCTCCAGAAATAAGCGCCGAGGTTGTCGTTTTTCCATGCATACCGGAAATTGCAATAACTGAACGACTCTGAGTTAAACGTGCAATCATCTGAGACCTTTTGATTACGGGGATTTTTAGACGATGGGCCCTCTCGTGCTCAACGGCGGCTTTTGATTTTTTGTCTGCCGCAGAAGAATAGACAACCAAGTCAATACTTTTGTTTATATTTGTTTTTTTGTGTCCCCCGCTTTTTAAATCACTACCAGTGACTCTTTTTCTCATCTTTCTCAAAATTGCCGCTATCGCCGACATAGAAACTCCGCCAATACCTATCAAGAATATTTTTTTGTATCTTTTCTTAAAATTTTGGTAACTTACTTGCGCCAGTATCTCTTGTGATAATAGTTCGGATGAAGCGGGAAAAGCAAAATTCAGCTTCATTTTACTATTTTCACGTTCGTATGCTTTGTTGACAGCTTTAATAAATTTTTCTGCCCCCTCGCTTTGGTCAAATACTTCGGCCAAAGCCCTTTTCTCAAAAAAGTTTGCGTTGTATTGCTGGTGGCTTGCTACGTCTTTCGAAATCGGAACAAGGAGGAGGTTCTTCTTCATGGCGAGCACCTCAAAAATTGATCCGGCACCAGCGCGACAGACAACTAGTTTTGATTTAGAAATTAAATCACTCATCTGATGACTAAATTTATATACTTCATACAAATTCGATTTGCTGCTAAGCTGGGAGCGAATTTTAATGGCCTGATCAAAATCATTCTCGCCGGTTAGATGAACCACCGGACCAATTTCCAGAAGCTCTTTTATGGATTCAAAAACCAGCTTATTAAGAGATGATGCCCCTTGGCTACCACCAAAAATCAATACTCCCCTACCTGTATTACTATTTTTTTCAAAAAATTGCTTTGAAAGTGGCAGGCCGGCATAAAACGCCTTCCTTCTAATGTTTGGAGGATAATTATTAATATCAAACGCCAAGGCAATTGAGGTAGCAAATTTTGAAGCAATTTTGTTGGCAAGGCCCATCACTATATCGGATTCATGAATAATAATCGGTATCTTAAGAAAAGCTCCCGCTAGGACGGTGGGCAAAGAAGCAAATCCTCCCTTGGAAAAGATAATGCTGGGGCGATCAAGTGATAAATAAATAATTGCTTGAATTAAGCCAACAGCTACCATAAAAAAATCAAAGATATTTCTGACTTTTACAAAAAAGCCACCATTTCTTCTTAATTTTCCGCTAAATATTTTTTGATACGGAATTCTGGCCTTGGCAACAACCGACTTTTCAAAGCTTTTTCCGCTTCCAAAAAAGACCATTTCAATCTTTTTGTCTTTTTTAAGAATCTTTGCAACTTCAAGAACCGGATAAATATGACCCGCCGTCCCCCCGCCTGCCAAAATTATTTTTATTTTTTTGTTCTTCATCTTGAAAATTGATGCTTAGAGATACTCAACAACACCCCTACTTGAACGAACGAAATCACCAGTGAGGTTCCCCCATAAGATATGAATGGTAGAGTTACACCGGTGAGTGGTACTATTCCAAGCATTGCGGCAATATTTATAAGCGCCTGAATGGTTAAAGAAGCAGTTAT
>MWBO01000011.1 GCA_002071685.1 candidate division WS2 bacterium ADurb.Bin280
ACGCTTTGATAAACTCTTCCCGTGGTCATGTAATTGGATCTGGTGATGTTTTGGTCAAGAAAGCGTTCGTAGTTGCCCAAATCCTGATCCGTTTCGTCTCCGTCTTCGGTGACAAAAACCTCACCATGCTCGGTGGGGTTCATTGTTCCGGCATCAACATTTATATATGGATCAGCTTTGATAGCCGTAACATTAAACCCCTTGCTTTTTAAAATAGTGCAAAGGGATGATGTGACAACACCCTTCCCGACCGATGACATTACTCCACCCAAAACAAAAATATATTTTCGCAAAATTCCTCCTATCTTGATTTTTCTATAAAAATAAGCTATTATTTCTCGGACTTAAAAGCAAAAAATTATGCAGGAATCATTTACCGTAGCAATAATTGGCAGACCCAATGTAGGCAAATCTACTTTATTTAATCGTATAGTAGGATTTCGTCAAGCCATTACTTCGAAGGAACCCGGAACTACCAGGGATAGAGTTATTAGTGACGTACATTGGAACGGAAAAAATTTCACCATCATTGATACGGCGGGACTTTTGCTTGATTTTTATGGTTTTGAAGACGAGCAAATAGAGAGGATGTCCCAGACTCATATCGAAGAATCTCTTCAAGACGCTAATTTGATTTTGTGTGTTATTAGTGTAAAGGATGATCTGACAGAATCTGACAAAGAGGTCATAAAAAAAATTAGAAAAAGTGGGAAAGAAGTCATTTTGGTTTGCAATAAGGCTGATAGCGAGAGAGAAGAGGCGCTTTGCGATAATTTTTTGAAAACAGGAATCAAAGAGATTTATCCGATTTCGGCGAAAAATGGTCGGAGAATAGGGGTGCTTTTGGATCGAATAACTGCCCAGATTCAATTTGTCACAAAACAATCAAGTACTCTGCCGAAAATTTCAATAATTGGTAGGCCCAACGTAGGCAAATCCACTTTATTTAACGCTCTGGTGCAATCAGAGAGATCCATTGTCAGTGATATTCCCGGAACTACAAGGGACTCTATTGATGAAATAATTTCACTGCCCAATAAAAAAAAGGCCGAAATAATTGATACGGCCGGATTTAGAAAAAGGGGCAGGAGGCAAGTCGGTGTTGAAAAATTTTCTATTTTTCGCTCCATAGACAGTATCGGTAAATCTGATTTAGTATTGGTTGTTGTAAACGCTCAAGAGGGGATTACCAGAGGAGACGCTCACTTGGTGCAGTTCGCGCTTGATAAGAAAAAAGAAGTCATTGTAGTGATTAACAAGATCGACTGTCTTGTCCAAAAAACCGCTCAGGAAATAAAAGACATCTATAGATTCAAATTCATTAACAAAATTACAAATGTGGCAATTAGTGCAAAAAGTGAGGATAACCTAAATCTTTTGCTGAGCGAAATTGTCAAAAAGATCTAATTTTGATAGTTTACGGCCCCGAAAACCCTTGCCGACTCTACAGGCAAAAGTCTAAACCATACTTTGCTAATAATATTTTGACCGGGTATTGATCCGATCTCCCTTGAATCTCTGGAGTGGGACCTGTTGTCTCCCATCACAAAGTATTCGTCCTCTTTTAGGACTGTTGTATAGCCTTCTTTTTGGGCGACAAGAGTTTTGTCCATTTCGCTCAAATAAGGTTCAGAAATTATTCTGTCATTAATGTAAACCGATCCTCCTTTAACCGCGACTTTGTCTCCCGGCACGGCAATAATTCTTTTGATATAGTTTTCACTTGGCTTATCCGGCGGATTGAAGATAATGATTTCGCCTTGTTTGGGTAAGCGGAGGCGATAAGAGATTTTTTCAGTTATTAAATAGTCTTTGCTCTGGAATGTCGGCTCCATTGATTCTCCTTCTACTACGAAAGGTTGAACTATGAAAACTCTGATGGCAAAAGCAAGAGCAACGATGATGATCATCGTTTTTATAAACTCAAAAGCGTTAAGTAAAAAGACAACAAAAGCCCTCTGTCTACTAGTTTTGTTGTTTGTTTGGTTATTCTCAGATATTTTTTCTTCCATAAAAAGATATTAACAAAAATAATCGCTAGGGTGTAGTCCAGAATATACAAATAATATTTTCCAGCCCTATTTTTTTAAATGGTGCACCCAAACAGATTCGAACTGTTGACCTCACGGATGTGAACCGCGCGCTCTACCGCTGAGCTATGGGTGCAAATTTTTCAATTTTAATTTTATAGTATATTAGATGATGAAAATATCAATTTTTTTTTAAAACAATTGACAGCGTTAATTAATGGTTTATTATCAAGAAAGAAGGAGAAAAATGTTTAATGATCAATTTTTGAAAACGCAGGAAAAGAAGATAAGAGAAAGTATCGAACGGATTGAGAAAGACATAGAAAAGCGCGAGAAGTACAGCGACATTGGCGGGTCAAGTGATGACAACGCTCTTGAATTCGAAGCTTTTGAGGAGAATCTCGCTCTTGGCAAGTCGGAAAACAAAAAATTGCAAGAATTAAAGGCAGCTCTTAAAAAACTTGAGAACAAAGAGTATGGGATTTGCGCTAAATGTAAGGGCAAGATTGAAGAGGCGAGATTAAAGCTGTATCCGGAGGCAGTCTATTGTGCCACCCACGCAAAATAAACGCCTTAGTTTTGCTTTGTTCTTAGTATTGCTCTTGGTAGTGATAGATCAGCTTGGCAAAGATTTAGCAATAAGGCACTTCGGACCGATAATTTCAGGCAATACGGGGGGCTCTTTCGGAGTGCTCTCGGGTTTTGAATTTTATAAGTACGCTTCTCTTATTCTAACGATCGTGATTTTTGTCTATTTTTTAAAGTGCAAAACTACTGACAAGGTTCTTGTAGCAATAATGCTCGGTGGCGCTCTTTCTAATACAATAGATCGCTTTGCGAGAGGTTTTGTTGTAGATTATATCAGCTTGCCCTATTGGCCGTCCTTTAATCTCGCCGACACATTAATTTTTGTGTCAGCTTTGACTCTTGCTTACAAAACGATTAGACGCTCAAGCGGTGGTCCTAAACTAAATTAGTTCGAAACGCTTTGAATAATTTTTTCGAGCGCTTTTTGATCATTTGCAGCCATCTGTGCAAGTTCCTTGCGATCTATTTTCGCCTCACTCTTTCTCATTGCTCCTATAAATCTTGAATAAGTCGTTCCTTGCATTCTGCAAATTGCATTTATTTTGAGAATCCAAAGTGACTTAAAATTTCTCTTTTTCAGTTTTCTTCCGATATAAGCATTCTTTTGAGCTCTGACCGAAGCTTGCTTCGCCAGCTTTATCAAATTTTTTCTGCCATGCCTAAAACCTTTTGTTTTACTGAAAACATTTTTGTGACTTTTTTTTGAGGCAACGCCTCTTTTTACTCTTGCCATTACTTGACTCCGTAGGGGATTAATCTTTTAATTTTGTTTTTTTCTTCATCAGCGATTTTTTTATCCGTTCCCGACTGTGCAATCGTTCGATCGCTTTTTCTGTGAACCAGATGCTGTGCAAGTGTCTTTTTTCTGATTATTTTTCCGCTTGAGGTGATTTTTTTAATTCTCTTGGCGGCTGTTTTTGAAGTTTTTTGTTTTGGCATTTTTTTGATTCCTATTTTTTCTTGATTAGAAGAGCCGAATATCTATTTCCGAATCTTTGTGGCTCATTTTCGTATTCAAGATCGACTAAATTTTTAAAATTTTCTATTTTTTTAAGAGCATTTTCAAAATATATGTTTTGTCTGCCCTGCATTTTGACGGTGAGGCGAAGCTTGTGACCCTTTTCTACAAACTTCTTTGCCTGTTCAACTCTAGTATTGAAATCATGTTCGTCAGTTTTAACACCAAGCTGAATTTCTTTTACTTCACCGGCCTTGTTCTTGCTTTTCTGTTTGCTTTTCTCCTGCTCGTATCTGTATTTGCCGTAGTCTACAATTTTGCAAACTGGTGGTTTGGCGTTGGCACCGATTTCAACCAGGTCGAGGGATTGCTCTCTGGCTTTGTCCAGAGCATCCCACTTCTTCATTACACCCAGGTTTTCACCTTCGGCAGAGACAACTAAAACCTCTGACGCCCATATGTCCTCATTTACTCTGGGGCCGGTGCGCTTCCTATAATCTCTCTTATCTATCTTTCACTCCTCGATAATTTTATTTTCTGGCGTTATTTTATCACGTTTTGTAATAATATTCAATGCCCCCGGCTTTTTGTATATGCTGATCGGCGTATGGGCGACGATTTCGCGACCAATGTAAACGGGCAGGGGGTTGCTTGAGTTTATGCGGACGGTTTTGCCTCTAAAGAGACTTTGGTCGTATTTGATATTTTCTTTGCCAAAAATCCAATTTACTGCCGACTTTATTGCGGATTGTTCTCTTGCCAGTCTTTCCACCAATATATATAAATTACTGGAAATTTCGACCCTATCTACGACCGCTTCGGCCTGCCACCTATCAACCTCCAAAATCACTCTTGTCGGTTTTTTGCATATTACAGAAGCGCTAGTTAGAAAATAATGATTTGGCTCTATAACGCCAACATTAAACTTGGAAATCCTTCTAAATTTAATCGTTTCCATCGCTTCTTCGGGTCTTTTAAATCCCCACTTTTCATAAATAAGAGCATCTGGCTCTGTAGCAATAATGCCCATGACAATATTGCCGGCTAGCCCCAAATTGATTATTTTTGAAGCAATCTTGTTAACATGAGTTTCATCTCCGATAGCAATTATTGTAGAATAATTTTTCATCACAGCAATCTCAACAAGCTCTTGAGCCGACCTTGCAGGAGATGAATAAACAAATTCGCCGAATATGCCAAACTCTCTCGCTATCTGCGCTATTTTATCAAAGTAGGCTCTTTCGGGTGAAGATTTTGGTGACTGAAAAATATAGTAATGCATTAACTAACGTTCTTTTTTTTCTTCCTCTACTTCTTCTTTTTCTTCCAACAATTTTTCATCCTCAATCTCTGTTTCAAAGTCTTCTTTGACGACACTTTCGCCTTCTATGCCGCCCTTCTTATCGGGCATTGAGCATTTTCCGATGAATATTGCGCCGGAATGAATTAGAAGACTTTGGGTTTCAATATTGCCCTTAATCGCTCCGGTTGGAGAAAGTTCTAATCTTTCTTTTGCAATTATTGTTCCGTTTACAGTCCCGCTGACTATGACCTCATTTCCGGTGATTGGTCCTTTTACTTTTGCTGGTTCTTCGATGACGATTTTTTGCTCCGACGACACCTCGCCATCCACGCTCCCGAATATGACGATGTCGCTACTGTCTTTAATCGAACCAGTCAGGTGTACACTGGATCCGACGATTGTTCCTACCTCTTGCTGCTTCATTTCTCCTCCACAGTTATTTTGATTGCAATGTATCATATGTAACAAAAAAATCAAAAGAACCCTTGTTGATTTTTATTTTTAGTGGTGATATAATCCCTGCAGTTATAATTTAGAAGATATGAAAAATATAAAAATAACAGGCGCGAGAACTCATAATTTAAAAAACATTTCCATCGAAATTCCCAAAGAAAAGATCACCGTTTTTAGCGGAATATCCGGTAGCGGTAAATCTTCCTTGGCTTTCGACACTATTTTTGCCGAGGGTCAAAGGAGATACATAGAAAATCTTTCTTCTTATGCCAGACAGGTTATTGGCGTGGTTGAAAAACCCGATGTTGACTCAATAGAGGGTATTCCGCCTGCGATCTCAATTGATCAAAAAAGTATTGCGCGATCTCCGAGGTCCACGGTCGGGACAGTCACGGAAATATATGATTATTTGAGAGTGCTTTATGCTCATTTTGGCGAAGCGCATTGTAGTAAGTGCTCAGGAAAAGTCGGTGGAGGGTCGCCGGATAAAATTGTATCCGATGCGGCAGATGTTATTCGCTCTTTTTCTGCAGGAACAAAAATATACGCCTATATTTTTAAAAATCTGACTGGTTCACACAAAACCACTCTAGAGAGATTATCAAAAAGCGCATATAAAAATTTTATTTTTGACGGTGAAGAGATGACTGCCGAACAGCTCTCTTCTCTTGATGTGGACAAAAGAGCACCACATGCTCTGCTGGTGATGGTCGGTGAGATTGTTGCTGAAGATTTACAGTTAGAAAATTCCGAAAAATTTGACAAAAAAATTGAAAAGATTTTGAAACAGGCCTTCTCGATCTCTGACGGATCGATCATTGTAAAAAACGATAATCAAGAACGGCTTTTTTCTCGCACACCTTACTGTGAAAAGTGCGATATTTATTTCCCCCCTTTGCAGCCACGTCTTTTTTCTTTTAATAGCCCTTATGGAGCATGTTTAAATTGCCAAGGACTGGGTGTTGTTAAAGTAGTCGAAAGAGATCTGGTAATTCCAAACAAAAATCTAACTATTTCTGAAGGAGCGATCAGGCCATGGGCGAGACTTTCCGGCCAGAATGGAAAGACAATGCAAGCGCTCAAATCTCTCTCGCAAAGACGGGGATTCTCTATGGATGTTCCTTTTGGTGAGCTGGATGAAAAGGCGATCGACTATATTTTTGAGGGTGATGATGAATTCGAAGGTGTTACTTCCTCACTATTGAAAAAATACAAAGAGACGGACTCTGATTATTTGAGGCAAGAAATTGAAGAATATATGATAGAGGCGATTTGCGACGAGTGTGAGGGGAGAAGGCTCAATCGTTTCGCTGAAGGGGTAAGAGTTTTTGGGAAGTCTATTTCCGAGATTTCTGAAATGGAGGCACGCAAACTTGAAGAGTTTATTGCCAAACAAAAAGACATACCCAGTGGCAGCTCTCAGTTAGTTTTGCAAATTAGTAAGAGACTGAAAAATCTTGTTGACATGGGGCTTGGGTATTTGTCAATCTCAAGAACATCCGACACTCTCTCTGGTGGTGAGTCGCAGCGTCTTAGACTTTCGACGCAATTTGATTCTTTTCTTTCCGGAGTTCTCTATGTTCTTGACGAGCCAACGATATCACTCCATCCCTCTGACACCCTTAAGCTTATTAATTCATTTAAAAAATTACGCGAAGAAGGCAATACCGTATTGATAGTCGAACACGATAGGGATGTGCTTCGATGCGCAGATAAAATTGTAGAAATAGGTCCTATGGCGGGCAGAAATGGTGGAGAAATTGTCTTCGAGGGAACAGTCGAGGAAATGCTTGAGAGCGATTGTCTAACTGGCCGCTATCTCTCGGGAAAACAGAAGGTCGCAGTAGGGAGCGGTGCCTACTCTTCCAAGATGAAGCAGGAGAAAATTGTTATTCGCGGTGCAAGGCATAATAATTTAAAAAATATTGATGTTGAAATTCCCTTGAAAAAATTTGTAAGTATTACCGGTCCTTCCGGAAGTGGAAAATCTTCACTCGTTTATGACATCTTGGCTCTGGCGTTAGCAAAAAAGCTTAACCATAGTCAGAAAGAGGTTGGAGAGCATGACCGAATAGACGGTATGGATAAGATAGAAAAATCAATCGTTATCGATCAGGCGCCGATAGGCAGAACGCCGAGGAGCAATTTGGCTACTTATACAGGAATTTTTACTCCAATAAGAGAGCTGTTTGCTCAAACGCCAAGTGCAAAAAGCAAAAAGTTTCTAGCCAGCAGATTTAGTTTTAATCTCAAGGGTGGGAGATGCGAGACCTGCCGCGGTGAGGGAAGTATCAAGATGGAAATGCACTTCATGCCTGATGTATATGTTCCGTGCGAGGAGTGTGCCGGAAAAAGATACAATGGCGAGACTCTAGAAATAAAATACATGGGCAAATCTATTTACGATATTCTGCAAATGAGTGTTGACGAGGCCTACGAATTTTTTGAGGCAAATGAAGAAATAAAACCCAAGCTGGATATCTTGAAAAAGGTGGGTCTTGGATA
>MWBO01000012.1 GCA_002071685.1 candidate division WS2 bacterium ADurb.Bin280
ACCGCCAATAACCGCCCGAAAGTATCCTTTGTATTCTTAGCAATATTCATACCCAAATAAAACAAATAAAAAAAGGCAAGCAACACCAGGGATGATCTGGCAAACCCAAGCTCCTCGCAAATGATAGCAAAGATTGAATCGGTGTGCGGTTCCGGTAAATATTTGAGCTTCTGAATAGAATTACCAAAACCCAGTCCCCAAAAACCTCCCTGGCTGACTGCAATAAAGGCCTGATTTATATGATAACTTCTGCCCAGAGCTTCTGCCTGAGGATCCATAAATGTCAAAAATCTCTTCCATCTGTATTCACTTGATCTTATAAAAACTACGAAAAGACCGGCCAGAAAAAGGCCCAAGGAAATAAAATTCCAAGCCGGTGCCCCCGAAGCAAAAAAGACGGCCATGGCAGTCAGTATTATAACCGACAAAGTTCCAAGATCCGGTTGCAGGATAATCAAGCCAGAAATTGTCGCCAGCATTATGCCAAAAGGAATAAAAGACTGTCTCATGCTGTGAAGTTTTTCCATTCTGGAATCAAACCATGCGCACAAATAAATAATGAAGGTGACTTTTGCGAGCTCGGATGGCTGAAACCTAAATCCAATATCTATCCATCTTTGCGCGCCCTTTGCCGATGAGCCAATTATTGGCAAAAAAACTGCAACCAGTAAAACAAGTGTTACGATCATCAAGGGCACAGAAAATCTCTTTAAAATCCTATAGTCAATGCTTGCAAATATCGCCATCAAAATAAATCCGACGACGAAAGAGCCCCCCTGCTTAAGAGCGTAATAATAATTATTATTCCCATCAAAACTTTCTTTTGCAATTACCGAAGAAGCTGAGGAGAGCATAACTATTCCAAAAAGTGTCAGGGCAACCACCAAAAGAGCCAACTTGAAATCTGGCTTATTTCTGGCGCTAAGGTACTTCATAGGCCCTTCACGATTTCATTAAACATTCTGCCCCGCTCTTGATAATTTTGAAAATTGTCAAAACTTGCACTTCCTGGAGAAAAAAGCACCACTTCTATCAATTTTTCTTTTGCAAAAACAAAAGATTTATTTACAGCTTCTTGTAAATCCCCCACCATTTGAACATCGGAATTAAAATGCGCTTGATCAAGAGCACTTTTAATTTCTTGAGCAGTATTACCATACAGAAAAACAGCTTTTACATTAACATTTCTCGCCAAATCCTCACCCATCTGGTTATACGACAAACTCTTGCTAGAACCTCCGGCAATTAAAACAAATGGTTTACTGATAGTTTTTATCGCCTCAATTGTAGAAATCGGATTTGTCGAGGCGCTGTCATTGAAGAATTCCACACCCCCAACTTGCCTGGCAAGCTCTATCCTAAAGGGCAGTTTTTCAAATCCTTCAAATAATTGAGCAATGTCAAAATCCAGATTCATCGCATAAGCAAAACCAAATGCGCAGATCAGATTTATAAATGGTATTTTATATTCTGTCGAATATTTTTCCAAACCCAAATATTGTTTTTCTGGCATATTTTCAACACTGCAACAAACGCCATCGTTTTTTTTGAAACAATTTGCCTGTAACTGCTGTTCACTGTAAGTAATTTTTTTTGCTTTTGATTTTTCAGATAACTTTGCGCCAATTGCATCTTGATAATAAATCAATTTATCACCCGCCTGCTGAAATGCACATATTGCCGACTTCGCTTCAATGTATTCACCCAAATTTGCATGGTAATCTAGATGGTCGGAACCGATCGGCAGGACAACGGCAATGTCGGGAGAAACCTTGAGTCCATCTAATTGAAAGCTTGATAATTCAAGAAGCAGGAAGTCTTCTTCGGATAGAGATTCTATTTGCTCAAGTGGAACAAGTCCTATATTGCCTCCAAGCACAACTTTTTTTTCGCTAAGCTCAAGCATTCGCTGAATAATTTTAACCGTAGTACTTTTGCCCTTAGTCCCCGTAACACCAATTGTCACACAATTTGCCGTCGAGAGCATCAGATCGACCGCACTGCTAATTTTGTTTTTGTCGCCAAGTAGCGCCTCAACTCTTGCATATGACACTCCGGGGCTTCGTAAAACAACATCATAACAATTAAGGTCAACGTTCTCAAAGGGCTCGTTAATAACACAGTCTCCGTCAGTCTTATTTGCTTCGACGGCTTTTTCGTCTACGACATCTATTTGTGATGCCCCAATATTTTTTAAAAATTCAAAAAGCGCCCGGCCTTCTTTTCCGAAGCCCAAAATGACTATTTTCTTATCTATCAAATCATAAATTTTCATTTTATCCGCTAACTAAAAAGATAGACAATCCAATCGCAGACATCACGGCCGAAACAATCCAAAATCGCATCGTTACTTTAACTTCCGGCCAGCCCATCGCTTCAAAATGATGATGGATCGGGGCCACCAGAAAAACTTTCCTCTTAAATATTTTTTTAGAAGCAATTTGAACGATTGTCGATAAGGCTTCGACCAAAAGAACAAACCCCACAAAAGGAAGCAGGTAAACGGTATTTGTCAAAAATGCAATCACTGCTAACATCATCCCCAAACTCATAGCCCCCGTATCTCCCATGAAAAATCTTGCGGGGTAAACATTGAACCACAAAAAGGCCAACAAAGCGCCAAGTAATGTTGCGCAAAAAACTGCTAAAGCATAGTTCCCCTGAATAAGGCAGACCAGAGTGTACGTAGCAAAGGCAAAAGAGAAAACACCGCCCGCCAAACCGTCGAGTCCGTCCGTTTGGTTAGCTGAAAAAGCAACAAAAACAAGAGTTAATACAAAAATCGGCACATACCAATAACCAAGGAAGATATCCCCAACTCCCGGAATCAAAAAACCACGGCTGAGCCAATCTAATTTTCCGGCAAACCAAAACGCCCCGAGAGAAGCAACCACAAGGTACATAGCAAGCTTTGTCCAGAAACGCATTCCGCTTGAACCCTTCCCCAACACGTTCATCAAATCATCGATTGCCCCGATAACTCCGCAAGAAACTATAGTAAAAATAGGCAAATAGGTGGTCCTTGAAAAATTACTTGCCAACGTAATCAGGGCGGCCACCCCCCAAACTAAAATACCTCCCATGGTCGGAGTATTTTCCTTTGACTTGTGCAGCGCAGAAAAAATCGGCGTCTTCTTACCTTCATGATCAACGCTACGAATTTTCTTGCCAATTTTATTTCTAAAAAGAAAGTCGGTAAAAAATGGCGTGATAAGCATTGTTGCAAAAAAAGACAACGACAAAAACATAAATACGATCGTGAATTGAGACCCTACTACACTAAATACATTCATTTTAATTTTCCATAATTTTTTTGACTGCCAGTTCTAGTCCGACTGAATGCGAACCCTTTATTAAGACTGTGTCATCGCCTTTAATAATTTCTTCTATGTCCTTGATTAATTGTTCCACATTCGGGTACCATTTATCAAGACCGAGGCCTTCAAAACCTCCCCCCACTCCTACGCAGTAGTCCGCTGCTTTCTTGGCAACTAAGGCAACTTCTTGGTGTGCTTTTTTGGAAATATTACCAAGCTCCTTCATTTCCCCCATAATAATCACCCTCCTGCCCAACGACCCATTTGAAAGATTTCCAATGGCAGCAATCATGGAAGCCGGATTCGCATTGTAGCTTTCATCTATAATAACCGCACCGTTTTTGCTAACTAACCTTTGCCCCCTCCCCTCAAGAGGTTCTATTTTTTCAATTTTTGACAGAAGTTTCGCACCCTCCCCGCTGACCGCCCAAGCGCACAAAATAGAGAGTAAGAAATTATCCACATTGTGTATTCCGAGCATCTTAAGCTTAAGACTCTTTTGTAATTTCCCAAATAACAGTAAATCAAATTCCATAAATCCTTTGTGCGATTTTATATTTAAAGCTTGAGCAGTCTTTGAATAGCCAGCCACCACAAGATCGGCTTTGATGGGAGGAAGGGTTTTTGATATTTCTTCAACCTTTTTAGCGCAAATCACTTTGTCGCGAGCCTTTTGAGCCAGAACCCATTTTTCACGCGCTATCGCCTCTTTACTGCCAAATGCTTCGATGTGAGCGACACCAATATTGGTAATTACCGCTATGTCCGGGGGAATAATGGAAGTCAAATATTCCAAGTCACCTGGCCTGTCAGAGGCGTATTCCAAAACCATTATTTTTTTACATTTTTTCATTGAAATCGCCCTGATAGGCGCAAGAAAAACAACGGCTATCCAGCCCCAAAAATTTACTGGGGATTTTTCGTATCCAAGCATCACAAGGGGAAGACCGTATTGCGAATTTAGGTTTGATTTACTTACTGCGACATCCTTGTCACTCCCCTTGAGCAATTCTCCGATCATGTACTTTGTAGTAGTTTTTCCGGAACTGCCAGTGACGGCCACTATGTATGGCCGGTGTTTATTATAAATATAAGTAGCACAAAACCCTAAGATACTTACAACAATTTTTTTAAAAAAATTTTTCATCTTAATTTTTTGAAACTTTTAGATAACTATTTAAAAGCCAATCTGCAATCTCCCCGAATATCGGAGCAGCTGAACTTTCGGCCCATTCAACATTTGCGGGTCTGTCGAATTTAACCAACATGACAAATTTCGCATCATCGGCAGGTGCAAAACCAATAAATGAACCAATGTGGTCGTCTTCTTCATATCCTCCTTGCGTTTTCGGAATTTGAGCAGTACCGGTTTTGCCCGCCACCTTGAAACCCTCGACTGCGGCTTTCTTACCATGACCATTTTCTACCACCGAAACAAGCATGGAAACCATCTTTTGGGCATCCTCTTGGCTAATAATCTCTTTTGCCTCCGAATTTTCAGCTTGTTTTTTTGTTCCGTCACCCTCAATAATTTCACTTAAGACGTGGGGCTTTACCATTTTACCGCTGTTTGCAATTGCACTAAAAGAGGCAACCATTTGAATTGGAGTGGTTGAAATACCTTGTCCGAATGAAATCGTCGCCCTATTAACATCGCGCCATTTTTTGGCGGGACTAACCTGACCAGAAGCTTCGCCGGCTAAGTCAATTCCCGTTTTTCCTCCGAAGCCATACTTATTCAAATAGCCCCCAAGTAACTCGTTACCAACCTTATTAGCCACCCAAACCATACCAACATTGTCAGAATTTTCCAGTATTTGCGTCACCGTTTCATAACCATACGGCTTATCAAGGGCATTGTGAATTTCATACCCGTCGACTTCCACCATATTAGAAAACCCGCCCTCCTGTGTAGTCGGCTTTGTATCAACATCAACTTTTTTTTCGCAAATTGCAGCCGAGACTATTATCGGCTTAAAAATCGAACCGGGCTCCCAGTTCAAACTGATCGCCGGATTTAAAAATATCCCCTGCTGATCGCTTGCTATTTCATTAAACGTATTTGGATTGTATGACGGACTTGAAGCCATCGCCAATATCCCTCCCGTTTTTGGATCAGCGATGATAATAGAGCCACCCTTGGCACCATAACGCTCTATTCCCTCCTTAAGCTTTTTTTCAGCCACATACTGGATTGATCTGTCGATTGTCAAAACCAATGAGGCCCCGTCCTTTCCCAAAACGCTCTCTTCTACTTTTATGACCTTACCAGTATTGTCCTTTAACCCCTTGAGAGTTCCGCCCTCTCCTTTTAAAACACCATCGTAGTACTCTTCCACGCCGTACCTGCCCCTTCCTTCAAAATCTACAAAACCCAAGATATGCGACATAAAATCATTTTCCGGATAAAAACGAGAGTATTTTGCTTCAGTTGCAACACCGGAAATTTCAAGCCCTTCGACTTGGTCAGCGATTTGTTTACTTACTCTTTTTTTGATCGGGGGCAAATACGGCTTATCGTTATTAATTTTTTCAAAAAGCTCATTCCTGTCTAACTCCAAAATTGAAGAGAGTTTATCAGCTGCATCGTTTTTATCCTTTACATTTTTTGGTGTTACCAGGATATCAAACAATTCTAAATCAGTTGCCACCGGAAATATTCCCGCATCCTCACCGATGACACTTTCACTCTGGCTGTCTTTAATATAAATCTTTCCTCTTTTTGCCGGCTGCTCTATTTCAGCGTAATATTGCTTCTGCGCCTTGGCAGTGTATTGCTCCCTACGCAGGACTTGTCTATCCAAAAGACGAATTATAAATACAACCATCAACAAAACAAAAACTACCGACAAATAAGTCAGGCGTCTTATTTGTTTTTTTTCCATTTGACCGTCGTAGATCACTGCGATTCTTGCTCCATACCCTTTTCTTGCGCCTTTTCTTGAATAATTGACAAGGCCTTGAGTCTGTTGGCTTCCACCTCGAGTCTTTCCGTTTCGGCTATGACGTCTTTCTTCTGTTGCTCCAAATCAGAAACAGCATAATTTCTTGCCGCGCTCTGGCTGGATTGAGACAGATAAAATATCGAAAAAGCACAAATTATAAAAAGTACCAAAAACTTCAAGGAATTTGGTCCCAAGAAAACCCTTCTTTGAGCAGACCTTTTCCTCACCCCTAGATTATCAGATCGTTTTCCGACAAAAAACATTACACCCTCCTTGCAACCCTAATTTTCGCACTTCTGCTTGGACGATTTGCCAAGCATTCACTTCTTGTAGGAAATACGGGTTTTTTATTCTCTAATTTCAAAAATCCTTCTTGCGACTTCCTTTTAAAAAACTGTTTAACTATTCTGTCCTCTCCGGAATGAAATGTAATGACCAGCAACAAACCGTCTTTTTTTAAAACATCTAGGGCTTGTTCCAGGCCTTCGCTCAAATTATTTAATTCATCATTTACAGCAATTCTTAGAGCTTGAAAAACTTTTGTGGCGGGGTTTATTTTGCCCCTTTTTTTTACAACGCCTGCAATCACCCTCTCCAGTTGCGCCGAAGTTTCAATTTTTTCCGACCTCCTTTGCGTCACTATCGCTTTGGCAATTTGTCTGGAATAAGTCTCTTGGGCAAGTGTATAAAACATATCCGCTAGCTCGTTTTGCGATAGGCCATTTATCAGATCTGCGGCACTTGGACCAATGGAGTCAAGGCGCATATCAAGCACCTCGTCCTTTGAAAAACTAAAACCACGGGCGCTTTTGAGATAGTGAAACATTGAAATCCCCAAGTCAAAGTAAACCCTATCTACCTCAGTAATGTTCTTTTTTTCAAGGTTCTCCCGAAGCGAAGTGAAATTATCGTTTATCAATAAAAGATTTGGTTGTTTGAATTCTTTTTTGACGATTTCGTAAACCGCTTCATCCCTCTCAAAACCTATCAATTGGCCGTTTTTACCGATTTTTTCAAGCACTTTGCGAGCATGCCCGCCGAAGCCAAAAGTTGCATCGACAACACTTTGACCCTCGTGAAGCTCAAGCAATTCTAGCGTTTCTTCTAACATTACCGGAATGTGATTTTGATGCTCATTCATAAAGGATGTTTTAGTATTTTCCTGTCAAAAGAAGCTTAACGAAGCAACAACATCTTCAAAGAACGAAGAAGGTTTTGAGCATGGGCGACAAGACTTCTCAAAACTCCCAACCATAGGTTTCCCTATGAGCCAGATAGCAACCCCCTCCTTAGGGTGAGAAATCCCCCCTCATCGTTGGTCGCAAGCAAAAATACTCTTGTGATCAATGATGAGGGGTCGCCGCCCATGTCAATGTAATTCTCGCGGGCAGGTGGCCTAGTGCCACGCGCCACACGCCCCTAGCCGCGAAACTAAATTTCAATTGCTGAAAGCTCTTCAACAACCTCCCCCGCCTCTTGACTGACCTTTCTGCTAACCTCCTCCCAATTTTTATCGCTCCAAATCTCTATTCGGTCATAAAGACCGCAGATCACTGCAGTTTTTTTGAGCTTAGCATGGGACTTGAGATAAGGCGGTATGTGAACTCTACCCTGTTTGTCAAATTCTATCTCTCCGGCATTTGATAAAATCAAGCGCGAATACAAGCGAGCTGCTGATTTTGTGTAAGGAAGCCTACTAATCGAATCAGCCATTTGCTTGAATTTTGCTTTGGGGAAAACAAAAAGGCACCCGTCAAGACCCTTGGTGACAACCGCTCCTGCCTGCAAGTCCTTCCTGAACTTTGCCGGAAAAGCCAGCCGCCCCTTTTCGTCAATCGAGTGCTCATATTGTCCGATAAACATATTTTTTATTACTCTCCACTTTTCCCCACTTTTTGCCACTTCACCCTTACTTGAACCATATTATACCTTCTAAAATCACTGTCAATATAGAACAAAAGCCGAACGAATAATAAATGCGCAAAAAAAAATAACCAAAAGGACAACTTTTGGTACCACATATTGACTTTTTGGCAATTTTGTGCTATAGTTACTTGTTTGAAGCACGGGAGGAGGTGAAGGCTATCCCGAGCTTCGAGCAAAAGACGGTGGCCCGCGCCAGTTAAGCGCGTCCGCCACTTATAAAACTTCGTCCCCCTCCTTGAGGGGGGCAGGCGGGCGACGGTAGCCAATCCGTCGGTCGCCGACAGCCCCTTGCGCCACCCCCGTTCGCAATCTCTTACGAAAGAGACGACGTACGCGATCGAGATCAGGTGACAACAAAGGGGAGCTTCGAGGCGGGTTTCGGTCAAATCTCATCTGACAAAAACCCGCCTTCGTGCATTTATAAGATTATTTAAAATGATATTCTCTTGGGATGTGTTCTCCGAGACGACAGAGGGTTTCGTTTACTATGGTGCCTGATAGTTTAGATAATTCGTCTGCTCCGATGAATTCTCCCTTCTGATCACCTATCAAAACCACCTCATCCCCCGAAACGCACTTCATCGAAGTAACATCAACCATCAAGATATTCATACAAACCCTCCCTAGAATCTTGCATCTTTTTCCAAAAATTAAGACTTCACTTTTATTTGAAAGAGAGCGCGAATAGCCGTCAAAATACCCGATCGGAACTACTGCCACCTCCATGTCTTTGTCGGCAATAAAGTCACGATCGTAGCCAATACTGTCGCCTCTTGAAATCGCCCTTATTTGAGCAATTTTACTTTTGAGTTTCAAAGGTGCTTTTAACTCCGGAAGATTATCCGCTTCAAATCCATAATATCCATAAAGACCAAGCCCCACCCTGACCGCATCAAAATGCGCCTCCGGATATCGGAAGGTCGCTTCGCTGGCGGCCATGTGAACTATCGGCGCACTTATGGAATGTTGTTGAAGAGAAAAAAGCGCTCCCCTCATCACATCAATTTGATTTCTCGAAAAAACATCGTCACCGGCACTGGCAAAGTGCGAATGAATACCCTCGATTTTGATGTGTTCACTTGCGACAATCTTTTCAAAAGCATCCAAAAAAACATCCCTATCAAATCCATATCTACCCATACCGGTATCAATCTTGACATCAACCTTTGCCCACTTATTTTGTTTTTGGGCCTCTTTGGAAAGGTGCCTTATTTGATTTAAATCATAAACCGTCAATGTCAAATCAAAATCCAAAATTTTGCGAAATTCTGATGGCTCTACGTACGAGAGAATCAGAATGGGGGCTTTGATTTTATTGACGCGCAAAGCCACCGCCTCTTCCAAAGAATTGACAGCCAAAATATCTGCACCGCCCGTCCATATGGTTCTGGCTGTTTCGACCAACCCATGTCCATAGGCATTTGCCTTGACGACTCCGATCAATTTCGTTTCCTGATCGATCGCACTCTTTATCGCAGTGATGTTGTGCAGAATCGCATTTAAATCTATTTCAATTGTATTATGCATTTAAAAAATTATTCGATAGTTAAAAATTGTCTCTCAAATTGCCAGGAAAAATAATCGTTTAAAAGTGCGAAAGTTTTGAGGTAAGTCTGTTTATTAAAATTACTTTCAACCAATGTTTTATCGGAGAAATCGTTTGAGAAAATCGATTGCAGAAGCCTTTGCTCGTCAGGTGAGATCTCAATGGCATCATCTCTAGCGCATTCTTGATGAACTATCCCACCCTTGAGAGAGAAGCGAACCAGAGATGATTTTGATATTTCTTTTTGACACAAAACGCATTCGTTAAGCGAAGGAGCAATTCCGTGATCGATTATGACATTTCTCAAAAAAGAAACAAAACCGAATTTACTATCCCTCTCCGAAGCTAAATAAATCAATTTTTTCAAGGAATTATACGTCATGCTATAACTATCGCCCTCGCGGTAGAGATTATCAACAATCTGCAATGCGGAAAATATCTTCGAGCTTTTTTTGATATTTCCGAAAGCTCCCTCGGGTTGATAAAGCGTCTTCGATTCAAGAACAATATCGAGACTTCTTGTGCTATTAATTTTAAAAGACCCGACTGTTGCCAAATCGCTGCAGTAGCTTAATTTCGACCCTGGGCGGCGCGCACCCTTAGCCAAGACATCTACTCTTCCCCTCTCCAATGTGAACAAAGTCAGAATCCGGTCTTTCTCTTTGAAATCCCTCCTTCTGACTACTACGCCTTCAACCAGATAAGTCTTCAGTTCGCGCATAAGTTGAAAATATCACATTGACAACCTAAATATAAGCTCAATTGCATTTAAAACCCAAAAAAAGCTTATTTAGATAAAAGAATTTTTTCGACCATCTGTAAATCTTCGGGAGTATTGACACCTTGTGCCTCATCAAGGTTCTCTATTTGAGTCGTAATAATTTTTGCGCCCTCTTCGGATGCAACTTCGATGATGTCGGTGAGGTAGTATTCTTGTTTGAGCGGGTTCATATTTATTCTGCCAAGGGCACCAAAAAGCCATTTATTATCAATTACGTAGAGATTGATATTTCGCTCCGGAATTTTTCTTTGTTCATCACTGGCATTTTTTAGTTCGACAACCTTTAAAATCTCACCATCCTCGCCTCTTATCACTCGTCCGTAATCATCAAAACGCTCCGGATCGTTGGCAACAGAAAAATTTACAACCGCTTCATTTGAAAAAGAATTGTCCAAAGCCGAAACATAAGTTTCTTTTGTGTAAAGAGGATGATCTCCGTTGGTAATTATGGTTAGAGCGTCCTCTCCGGCAATTAAGTTCTCGGCTTGCCTGACAGCGTGGGCCGTCCCGAGCTGTTGATCTTGCCAAACAAATTCCGATCTCTGGCCAAGATAGTCAACAATTTTGTCGCCTTGAAAACCAACCACCGTGATGATTCTGTCGATAACTCCATCGTTTTTCAGCTGTTCAAGAGGCTCAATCGCCCAATGAATCAGAGGCCTGCCAGATACTTCAAACATTCCCTTGGGCTTATCGGTCGCACCAATGCGCGTGCCCTTGCCTCCGGCCATTACTATTGCGAATATTTTTTTGCCGTTTTTCATATTTGTATCCTATCTTTTTTTGGCTCAAGGCGCAACCGATGTTTTAAAACTTCGCAAAAATTATGTAGATAAAATTAACGATCGTTAATTTTATCTACATTTTTTTAAAAAGTATAAGGGGCTGCGCGACTTCACGCAGCCCCCATGTCCGTTTAGCGCGAACCTCCCCGAGGGAGATTCCTTTCCCGCTCTCCGACGGGAAGTGCTAAGCAGAGGATGTCATGGTTCAATGTTCCAGGCAGAAGTAGGCTGTGAAGGGAGCAGGCGTACACGCTCCTGGTCACTCACCGTGGCGACGAATACCGCGTTTCCATTCATAACCCTCAAGCGCGAGCGGCCAAACAGGTATTCGCCTCCTTCATCTCCCCTGACGAGCACCTTGCACCGCCGACAGACCACAACTTGGCCTCTGATGCCGACGAAATCGCCGCACATCTCACCGGCACGCAAATTGACCTCGTCATGACGGTAGTTAGCACAGCTCACCAGCAACGACCCCCTTGCTCGCCTTGACAGTGACGGATTCGGTTTCGCCGTCGCAGACTATGTGGCGCGCCTCTACGTCCCCCGAGACCACTCTCATCAAGGCAACGAAGCACGAAATGATCAGGTTGTCCCTGCGAGTACAGGGAGGTAGCGCG
>MWBO01000013.1 GCA_002071685.1 candidate division WS2 bacterium ADurb.Bin280
GCAACATTATGTGTTTGAAATTTGATCGCATCCGCACCCGCCTCTTTGGCCGCTTTGGCTAAGGCCTTGGCGTTCTCTAGATATTCTTCGACCGGCCTATCATCCTCACTTTGAATAAAATTTTTGCCTGCTTCGGCGATGACAAATACTTTATCTTTTATCAAATCTTTTATTTTCATTTTTCAGCTCCCTTAAATACGAACCTTTTGTTTAAAAAATACACCATCAAGCCGATCGGGACAACCAGAATTAATTGTACGAAATAGATACTGGAAATTACATTTTTTAAAATCTGGATCATTACTATATTGACAAGATAAGTTAAACCATATACCAAGGCAAAAGAAAATATCTTGTGCCAACCAAAACTTTTAAAAACTAGACGGCCATATGTGTTAAAATTAAAGATTATGCCTCCGATCATAGCTAGAGCGATCGCTAGATACAGATTTAAATTCAGATAAATCAACAAAGCAAAGAGCAAATAACCAAACACAGTATTAATTCCGGCAATAACGAAAAAAATAATTAGCTTTTTCTTATCTTTCATCAGAAATTAATTCTTTCTTTTTCGATAACAAGAGGTCTTCTTTTGACTTGAGTTAAAATTGCACCAACATACTCACCGATCAGACCAATAAAAATCATCTGAACTGAGCTAAAGAAAAAGAACCCGATTACCAGCGGCGCAATCCCAGCGTTAAACGTATTCCAATAAATAATTTTGGCAACCAAATACGCTAGTGCAACTAAAAGGCTCAAAAATGCAACGGAGAAACCGATTAAGCTAGCAATCCGGATCGGTATCTTGGAATAGTTGATAAAACCGAGAATCGCTAAGTCGTATAATGTATAAAGGTTATTTTTCGTCCGGCCCCTTCGTCTTTTGGGCTGAACAAATTCAACTTGCTCAATATCCCCTCCAAGTTCGGCTACAAGCCCGCGAAGATAAGGGTAGGGATCGTCGATTTTACGCAAAATCTCAATAAAACTTTTATCATACAGCCCAAAGCCAGTAAAGTTTTTAATATGCTCAACATCGGAAATGCGAGAAATTATTTTATAAAAAATGGTTCTGATTGCAAACATTATCTGGCTTTCTTCACTCTTTGGCTTCACTCCGATAACGATTCTTTTTCCCTGTTCCCACTTTTTAATAAACTCAGGAATCATCTCCGGAGGATCCTGAAAGTCACAAACTAACAGAATTACAGCATCAGCATCGGACTGAATAAGGCCATAGTAGGGCGAACGGAGATGTCCAAAATTTCGTGAATTAAAAATCACTTTAACTCTTTTATCACGTCTGGCCATTCGCCTTAAGATCTCGGGCGTTTTGTCTGTTGACTTGTTGTCGATAAAAATGTGCTCGTAGTTATATTTTCTTTTCAGGGAATTAAAAACTTGTTTTACAGCCCCGTATACTTCCTCAACATTTTCCTGCTCGTTATAGCAAGGAGTTACAACAGATATCACCTTCATTTGTTTTTAATTATAAATGACATTTCTTTTTCTATTGATTCAATGGCGCTATAACTTGGTTTGTATCCAAGGCTAGCCGCTTTTTTATTTAAAGAATAATACTTTTTTTTGTTTCCTGTCGGGCTTATATTTTTACTACTTTTTATCTTAACCTTAAGATTATATTTCTTTGCGAATAACTCAACCAATCTGCTCTTGCTAATTGGTTTTTTTGAATACGCATCAATAGCCAGATTCAGTCTCTGGTTTATAAATATCCTGATGAGCTGGCTCAGGTCTTCAATGTCAATAAAGTCCCGTTCAAAATCCTGGTCATCTGTTTCAATGGGTTCTTTACGTAAAATCGCCGAAGCAATGTCAGTCATCAAAAACCCACTCTCTAAATCAACAAAACGGCTAAAGAACGAAAAAATCCTGATATCCACAATATTCAAATCTTTCAAAAAACGGTGTTTACTTTCAGCGTTTAACTTTGCAATTTGATATGGGTTGTCAAGCGCATTCGGCTTTAGAGAAACTGATGATTTTTCTCTGAATGGACCCTCGCCCCCATAAACCACTCCACTTGATAAATTAATATAAATTCTAGAAGGTTTTAGCTGGATATAAGAAATGATCAGATTATCAAACTCTTCAGTAATCTGTTGAATTTTTGCTCCAAGCTCTTTAATTTTTTTTGGCCCCCCAGCGCCTATACAGTTAATGACGACATTATTCTCTGTTTTTATAAACTTTTTTATTTCATAGACTTTAATATTTTTTGAGGTAATTGAATTATCGTTTAGAAATTTTTTTACATGGTCAGGATTGAGGTCAAAAAGATTCAAGATAAAATCTTTACTCTTTGACAGCTCAAAAATAAGTCCCCGTGCAATATGCCCAGACGACCCAAGGATAGCGATTGTTTTCATTTGTTATCCAAAATTTGCGGATCCATTTTGTCTAGGGGCTGGTTCATTAATAATTTCGGCACAACTGTAGTTTTTTCTTTCGTTTGGACCTCGATAATTGCTGGACCAGCCGATCGAAGGATCTTGTTAAATTGATTACTTTTTAAAGAGCTTTTTGAAAATTTGCTATAACTAAGACCGTATGATTTGGCTATTCCTTTGAAATCCGGGATCATATAACCACCATCCGCGATAGTTGCAAAGTGTTTGCCTTCAAAATAAGCATCCTGAAATTGCACTATCATACCGAGCGAATAATTATTTAAAATAATGATTTTAAGTGGAAGTTTGTATTGTTTCAGAAGCATCAAGGCTTGCAAAGAAAAAACAAAGCCCCCATCTCCACAGATAGCGACAACCGGCCGTTTTAAATTGGCAACAGACGCACCGATTGCACAAGGAATTGCATAACCCATTGGCGCCATTCCGCCACTTGTCATAAAAACCTGATTCTTCAAAACTTTTAAAGACTGAGCAGCAAACATCTGGTTTTGCCCTATGTCGACACAATAAATTACGTTCTTTATCTTTGCTGCGTTAATCTGGGCCATCAATTGATAGGGGAGTTTATTGATCACATTATGGTCTATATCAACATCCTGAGAATATTTATCTTTCAGTTCCTTTATATTTTTTCTCCATTCGTCAAGTTCAAGTTTAAAATTTTTAACCGCTAGCTTCTGTAATACATCTTTTGCGTCAGCACAGATTCTTTTTCGCTTTTTGAGGCGATGATGCCTCAATTCGTTGGAATCGATATCAATATGGAATATTTTGCCCTTTTCAGCAAAAGTAGCCAAGTTGGTTCCGGTTTGTCTAGTATCAAGTCTCGACCCGATTGCCAGAACTAGGTCGGCTTTCTGCAAGGCCATATTTGCTAGCCGGTTCCCATAAGTTCCGATCATTCCTAAAAAATTAGAACTACTCTCATCGACAGCTCCCTTACCCATCAACGAAACGACTACCGGCAAATTGTTTTTTTTGAAAAAAGCCTCAAGTGGTTCTTGCGCGCGCGCATTAATAACGCCTCCTCCAGCGAGAATAATTGGCCTAAATGACTTAGCCAACGCCTTTTCAAATTCGCGTGTAGAGAAAATGGGTTTTTTATTTTTTCCTTGGTAGCTTTTTTTTTCGGCTGACTTAATCTCTCCGCGTTGAACGTCCATTGGAATGTCGAGCAAGACTGGACCGGGACGCCCAGAAACAGCAATTTGATAGGCCTTTTCAAGCTCATACGGCAAATCCTCGCTTTGGCTTACAATGGTTGCGTATTTAGTTATAGGCCTGACTATTTCGACAATGTCAGTCTCTTGAAAACCTTGTTGCCGAACAGGTTTGTCATACTTAAATTCATACGTGTTAACCTGACCAGTTATAAAAATTGTAGCTACAGAATCAAAATATGCGTCAGCAATGCCTGTAATCATATTTGTTGCACCGGGACCACTCGTTGCAATTGCAACCCCAGGCTTACCAGAGGCTCTAGAATAACCCTCGGCCGCAAAGGATGCCGTCTGTTCGTGATAGACCTGTATAAAATCTACTTTGTCACTTTTTCCTAAGGAGTCGACGATATGAGTAATTGCGCCTCCGGTATAACCAAATACTTTATCGATACCCTTTTGTGAAAAAAATTTTACTAAATAGTCAGATGCCTTCATTTGATATAAATTCCTGTAAGCAATTAACGATCCGATCCAATTCACTCTTATTTAATCCCGGCCACACTCCCACCCAGAAAGATTTTGCCATCACTAAGTCTGTATTATTCAAATTACCTACGATTTTGTATTTGAATTTTCCGTCTATAAAATATGGCTGTTTAGTAATGTTTCCAGCAAAAAGCAATCTCGTCCCAACCCCTTTCTCTTGACAGAATTTTAATAATTTTGCTCTGTCAATTCGATCATCTTTAATTGTTAAGATATATCCGAACCAGGATGGCTCGCTGTTTTCTGTCGCCTTGGGCAAAATGAAATATTTTTCCAATGACTTTAGTTTCTTTGTAAGATAATTAAAATTTGAGATCCTCTTTCTAACGAACCCCCTCAACTTCTTGATCTGTGCTACCCCGATCGCCGCATGGAGATCGCTGAGCTTCAAATTGTAGCCAAGCTCACCATAAATATATTTGTGGTCATACCCCTTAGGCAAAGCACCCAACTGCCAGTTAAACCTATTTTGGCAAGTATTGTCATGGCCCGTGGGGCACCAACAATGCCTGCCCCAATCTCTAATTGAGCGGATTATTTTCGCCAACTTTGGATTATCCGTCAAAACCGCTCCGCCCTCCGCAGTAGTAATGTGATGGGCGGGATAAAAAGACAATGTAGCAACGTCACCAAAGGTTCCGGTTAGTTTTCCCGAGTATTTACTGCCCAAGCCATCGCAGTTATCTTCGACGAGCCACAAGTTGTGCTTTTTGCATATTTTTTTTACTTCATTGACTTGATAGGGGTTGCCTAAAGTGTGAGCGATCATAATTGCCGCTGTTTTTTTGCTAATCGCTTTTTTGAGGGCATTTATATCAATGTTATAAGTTCCAATGTCGATATCCACAAAAACAGGCACGCAACCATTTTGTATGATAGCGTTTACGGTCGTTGGAAAGCCCGCAGCGACGGTTACAACCTCCGATCCGGGCTTGAGCCTTCGATCGCCCAAGCTCGGCGAACACAGGGCGCTAAAGGCCAGAAGATTCGCCGATGAGCCGGAATTGCAACTCAAAACATTTTTGATATTTAAATATTTAGCCAAAGATTGTTCAAACTCTTGCGTCCACCGACCCTCCGTCCACCAGCCTTCCAGTGACGCCTCGATCAAATTAATAAGCTCTTGCTTATCAAAAAATTTTCCCGCGGGCGCAACCGACCTTCTCATTTGTTTTGACAATTTTTCGGCCGCATCGGCCGCCAGTTTTTCGATTGTTTGTTTCATTTGAAATATTGCTTGATTTGCTTTATTGAAAATTCAACAATATCTTTGCCCTGATAATAAGCCCTGTACCATTGAGCGGTCAATTCAATGGCCTCATCGACACAAAAAACCGGTTTATAACCCAGCTTGGATTTAGCTTTTTTGTTAGAAAGCCTTAAATACCTAGCTTCGTGCAATTTTTTCTTTGGCTCATCAACTCGATAGCTTCCGGCGCCTGAACTTCGAATGAATTTATCTACGATTTCACAAACTTTCAACATATCTTTTGGCTCCGGAGCAAAATTCCAACTTCCGATCGCTTTCGGATTCTTCTTCAGCAATTCAGCCCCAAGTAACAGGTATCCGCCAATAGGCTCAAAAACATGCTGCCAAGGTCTGATGGAATGGGGCATCCTAATCAAAAGCGGATCGCGATTTTCAAAAAAGGCCCTAACTGCATCGGGGATGAGACGATCCTTGGCCCAGTCTCCCCCGCCTATTACGTTACCCGACCTCGCCGAAGCCACAAAACACTTCTGATCTATTAAAAAAGATTTGTTATAACAATCACAGCACAAATCGGCGCAGGCCTTGCTCGACGAGTATGGGTCACGCCCTCCCAACTTATCAGACTCACAGTAAAGCTTTTCTTTTTGCTCAGCATTTTCATATACTTTGTCAGTCGTAATAATTACACCGGCTTTAACATATTCTTGTCTGATTACTTCCAAAACGTTGGCTGTTCCGATTAAATTAGTTTGATATGTATAAATAGGATCTTGATAAGATTCGCGAACAAGGGGTTGAGCGGCCAGATGAAAAATGATATCTGGCTGACTTTTGCACACTACTTTATGAAGCCTTTTTAAATTTCTGATATCTCCGTTTACTGAACGAATTTTATTTTTGAGCTTTAACGCCTTAAACAGTGATGGTTTGGTAGGCGGATTTAGGGCATAGCCCGTCACTCTCGCTCCAGACAAAATAAGTATTTGGGTTAGCCAGGCCCCTTTAAAGCCAGTATGGCCAGTTACCAAAACCGACTTACCGCCATAGACCTTCCTCAATTGTTTCAAACTAATATTGGCTACCATCTTAAACTTTCTTCTTTTATCTTGACCATTGCCTTATCCTCGCAATTATCAGAAGCCCAAAGCTTCCAGGGAGCTCCTTTAGCCCATAACTCTTCAAGATCTTTCTTGTCCTTTAAGCTATCCATGCACTTCCAAAACCCGTCGTGAATGTACGCCTTCAACTTACCATCTTTGGCTAAATTTTTCAGAGGAGACTGCTCGAAGTAAACCATGTCACCTTCTATATAGTCAAAAACCTCCGGCTCCAAAACGAAAAAGCCGCCGTTGATCTTATCGCTTACATCCTCTTTTTCAAAAAACTCGACAACCCTGTTTCCTTCGAGTGTAAACGTTCCGAATCTGCCCCCAGGTGTAACGGCTGACATCGTTGCGATACTTTTATGCTCCCTGTGAAACTTAACTAGCTGATGAATATCAATATCCGAAACACCGTCTCCGTACGTCATCATAAACGTCTCACTACCTACATAATCCTTGATTCGCCTGATTCTTCCTCCGGTTAACGTTTCCTCTCCAGTGTCGACGAGGGTTACTTTCCAAGGATCAACTGAATTCTTATGATATTCGATAGTGTTATTTTGAAAATTAAAAGTAATATCGCTTCGATGCAAGTAGTAATGGCTAAACCACTCTTTTATAAAATAACCTTTATATCCTAGACAAATAATAAAATCGTTGAAACCGTAATGAGAGTATATTTTCATGATGTGCCAAAGAATCGGCAGGTTACCGATCTCGACCATCGGCTTTGGTTTGATGGTCGTCTCTTCGCTCAGTCTGGTACCAAGTCCTCCGGCTAAGATGACTGTTTTCATTTATTTAAACAATTTAAATTAAGCTTATAATAATTTGATACTGTTTGAACAATAGTTTTGTCAATATCTTGGGGATATTTTTCCAAAGCGCGACAGGGGTCATTTTTTTCTGAAGTTCCTACAAAATATTGAATTTCCCTCCTGAAATCAAGCCCATTTAGACAGAGAGTTGAGATAATTATCAAATAGGCGATGCCAACCTTAATAAATTTCATTTTTATCTTTTTGAAAATTTGAGATAAACCGATTCCGAAAAGCGCATAAAAACCCAGCATCCCAATCAGCTGATTGCGCTCTCTGAAAAGTATAAAGTTGGCAAAAGCTGACAAAACGATTAACAGAAGAAAGATCGTAGAATCTTTGTACTTTTTCGCAAGAGCAATGATCGACGGTACAAGGATTAGAACAGAAAAGGCGAAATTCATGTAAAAGCCCAAAGTGAAATTAATACCGCTCAAGGTTCCGACTCTACTGAAAAAAAGTGGCAGGAAGGTTCCAATAAACGAAGCGCCCGTATTGTATAAATATTGCTTAATTCTACCGACAATCCCCATGCCGCTATAGCAAATTTCTAAAGTTTTATCAAAATACCCCATTGTTTCACAAAAGGAATTTATATCATTTGAGCTGACCCCCAAAGTCAGTCTTGCGACCATGTAGAATAAGAAAGAAAACAACACAGAGAGGGCGAGAAGGTAATTTTTCGTTCTTCTTAGAACAACGAGCAACACGGGAATGGTAAAGGCCAAGCCAAACTCCTTGGAGAGAAGTGACAAAAACAAGAACAGGTTTATAAGTAGGATTTTTTTATAATCTGTTTTTCTGTTTAAGGTGAAGGCGATATAAAGCGCCACCAAACCAGCCAACAAACAAATCGTGTTTTGCCGCTCCCCTATCCAAACCAAAGCAAAAATCGCACGAGGATCAAGCAGCATTCCGACAGCCCCCAACAAAGAGGCTAACCTAGAAGTAGTTATATTTTCCAGCAGCACATACAAACCAACAGCACAACCCGTCCACATCAGCCAATTACCCCAAAAAAAATTTTGCAATTGGCTAACGCCTCCTAACTGATACTGTAAATAAACGGCAATCTTTGAAAGTGGCCTATAGGCAGGAAGGTAGTTTGTAAAACTGCCTTCGAACAGATTGGCGGCGCTTAGTTTGCCAAAACTAAGCGCTATTAAATTATCTGCATCGTAAGGTTTTATTCGAGCTACATCACCTAAAAATAGCAATGCAAAAATCAATATAACAGCAATCGGTCCAATATTTCTTTTTAGATATGAGAGCACCTTATCTTCCGATACCCTTATACACGATTCCTGTGTTCTTGAACGAGTTTTTATTGAGGCAATTACGACCGTCTGCAACAACTTTTACTCCATTTTCAAGAAGTTTTTTAACAGTTAAATTCTTAAATTCATCGTGGCAGGTTGCAATCAGAATCGCTTTGGCACCCTTCAGCGCTTTCTCCAAAGAATCAACATCACTCAAGTGTTTGACGTGTGGATCATATACAACCACCCTCGCGCCGATTTTTTGCAAAAGCTTAATAATCTTAAACGAAGGGCTTTCGCGACAGTCATCTATGTTTTGCTTATAAGACAATCCAAAAACAACAACTTTACTGCCGTTGATGGCGAGCTTCTGTTGATTTAGACCTTCAATTACCATATCAACAGCGAAGCGGGGCATTTGATTATTTATTTTTCTAGCTAAAGATAGAAAATCGTGATCGAATCCTGATTTTTTTGCATATTCAATCAAATAATACGGGTCAACCGGGATACAGTGACCACCTACACCACAACCGGGGTAATGCGGCATGAAAGAAAATGGCTTTGTAGCCGCACCATCAATTACGTTGACAACATCAATTCCAAGAGAATGAAAAGACCTAGCCAGCTCGTTGACAAAGGCAATGTTAATATCTCTGAACGAGTTTTCTACGACCTTAACAGCTTCGGCCTCCTTCAGGGAGCTCATCTCTTTGATTGTTCCCGTTAAAATACTTCGATAAAAATCTGAGACAAGTGCAAGAGATTTCTTGTCGTTCGCCCCGACAACTCTATTGATATTTTCGACATTCCATTTTTTATCTCCGGGGTTTATTCTTTCGGGGCAATGAGCAAAATAGAAATCCTTGCCAAGTTTTTTGCCAGAAGCCTGCTCTAATATGGGAATAACAATCTCTTCAGAGACTCCCGGGTTCACGGTTGATTCCAGTATTATCAACTGATCTTTTGATAAATTTTCTCCGACTTTCTTGCTAGAACTTTTTACCGGCTCAAGATTTGGCATATAATTGTCGTGAACCGGAGTAGGAACACAAATGACAACTATTTGACAATCCTTAATTATATCAAATTCTGTACTCGATGTGATAGGAAATTTCTTTAATTGTCGCCCCACTTGATCATCTTCAAATGGCATCTTTCCTTTGTTTATGAGCTCAACTTTTTCAGGATCTTTATCAATGCCAAAAACGTCATGGCCTTTGCTTTTAGCTAATACAGCAAGCGGCAAACCGACATAGCCCAAACCAACAACTGCAACTTTAGTTTTTTTCATTTTTCCTTTCTTCACCTACCTGTAAAAACATTTGTTTATTTTTACAACGGGATTTTTTAACATTTTACGCCGAAGAATCTTTGATCGCTTTTATCCTTTGGCTCTTTAGTTTGTTGGCAATCGAAACATCCTCCCATGGCAAGTCGAGATCTCCCCGGCCGAAGTGTCCATATACTGCAACCTTCGCATAAATCGGACGTCGAAGTCCCAATTTCTCGATAATTTTACCGGGTCGTAGGTCGAAATTTTGCACTACGACTCTTTCAAGTTCTTCATTTGAAATTTCGCTGGTCCCAAAAGATTCTAAATAAACAGAAAGTGGTTCCGGTTTACCAATGGCATAAGCAATCTGCACCTCGCATTTTCTCGCTAAGCCCGAGGCCACAATATTTTTAGCCACCCACCTGGCCGCGTAAGACCCCGACCTATCTACCTTGCTAGGGTCTTTACCCGAAAAGGCACCTCCTCCGTGCCTAGCATACCCTCCGTATGTATCAACAATAATCTTCCTACCAGTTAGGCCGGTGTCGCCTTCGGGTCCACCAATTACCCAACGACCAGCTGTGTTTATATAAATTTTTGTTTTTGAATCAATTTTGTAGCCATATTCTTTGAGTACCGGCTGAATAACCCTAGATTTAATCTCGGATTCGAGCGTTTTGCCATTCTTATCCGGATCGTGCTGGGCGGCAACCAAGACCGTGTGAACCCTTTTGGGGCGACCCTCGATATACTCAATGGTAACTTGACTTTTACCATCTGGACGCAACCCTTTTATAATATTTTTTTTTCGCACCTCGGCCAATCTTTGGCAGATGCGATGAGACAAGACAATCGGCAAAGGCATGAGCTCTGGCGTTTCGTCACAGGCAAATCCAAACATTAGGCCCTGGTCTCCTGCGCCTAAATTTTCCAAATCCTCAGCGACGATTGTTCCGTCTGCCTTTTTCTTGAAACTATCCACACCCCTTGCAATATCGGATGATTGCTCTTTAATTGCAATCATCACTCCACTCGTCTCATGATGGAACCCACACCCGTCGTAACCAATCTCTTTAATCTTATCGCGAGCTATTTTCGCCATATCCACATATGCGCTGGTAGTGACTTCTCCCGCAATAATACAGACTCCGTTAGTAAGCAAAGTTTCGACAGCAACTCTCGAACGCAGATCTTTTTCGATCAAAGCATCGAGAATGGAGTCTGAGATTTGGTCGGCCATCTTATCAGGATGCCCCTCGGTCACCGATTCTGAGGTAAATAGTTTTTTTGACATAATATTTCCTTCTTCGGAAAAAGTTATCGTATTTATGGTGTTTCAATTTTTGCACAATCCCAAAACAACGCTTTGTCGAGCTTACCTAACGGAGAGGCTATTTCCAAACCGGACAGCTCTTATTACTTCTAGGCGAAACTGCTCCTAAACCTGTTAATAAATCTATATTATATTAAATAATTATTTGGTCAAATCGCTTAGACATTTTTTGGTAATCTGATAAAGTTTTGATCCGGTTGAAAACTCCTCAAAAGAACAGGTTGAGTTGTTCATAATCCTCTCCATTCCATCAGAGATCTCTTCATAATCTTTAAAGAAAGGATAGGCCACTGGATCAGGCTTTGGCCATGATGATGTCCCGACAAATACATGCGTTGCTTCGTAATATTTTATCGCGCGAGCTAATTGCTGGCTACCAGCAGTATCGCTTGCTTTAATAAATACAATGTTTCTAGAAGAAGCAAAGGGAAGATATGGAGTGGTCGGATTGGAAATGATTAAAGATTTTTCTGGTGTATAAAGAGTAATTTGAGAAGAGTCCGTTTTGTCTGTAATAGCAAAACGGATCATTTTATTGAAAAACTCAGGGGATCGATATGACCCCGCGTTGACCTGCGAAAGATTCACCCAAACAATAATTACAACAATACCAAAGTAAATTAGTTTTTTATTTCTTGACTCAATTATTCTTGAAATGTCGGCAATGAAAAATCCAATGGCAATTGCCAAAGGAGGCGCCAGTTCTCTCGCAAAGCGCCCGGGTAAAAGCACGAAGGAGAATCTGGAAAAAATAAATATCGCTAGAAACCAAATCGCTAAAAAGATTAACGATATCTTGACCTCTTTGTTGTATTTTTTCGAAAAGAGGCATGAGATGATGTAAAGCATGGCAAAAAGACCACCATTCAATACTAGCTCTCCCGCCAAAGACCCGTAATCACTAAAATCAAGTAATTTTGTAAAATAATTTGATTCCTGCAAGGCGGCCTTACTCGCTTTCAATGACGATACAAACGCAAAGAAGGGCTCCCTCAGGGACGTTGTCAAAACTAATAGCAGAAAGACCGCGACCATTGTTACAATGAAGAATAATAATGGCTTATAATTTTTAACATCCCTATACAGAAAATGGCGGATACCGAAAAAAATCAAGAGTCCCAAAATAATAGACGAGAGGTAAAAAATTGAAAGATGGTGAGACATCGCCGTAAGAATCGCAAACAAACAAAACATCAGATAATTAGCCCAGCCACCTCTTGCGATGACTTTAGAAAGAAAACTTAGCGAAATAATCATAAAAAAACCAGCCGAAAGAATATTGGGGTAGTTGCCATCTGCA
This sequence comes from candidate division WS2 bacterium ADurb.Bin280, assembly GCA_002071685.1. Lineage (GTDB taxonomy): Bacteria > Patescibacteriota > UBA1384 > UBA1384 > DTJR01 > MWBO01. Next base: position 12,447 of record MWBO01000013.1, read on the forward strand.
TAGGCCAGTATGGGGTAATTAGAGGCGAATAGGGCAATAGTAAAAGCTACAATCGCCGCGAGACGTCCGAAGTTCATCCAGGCAAAAACGAAAATTGCGATCGCTGGAAGAACGATTAGCACCGGAGTGAATTTTACAAAAGCCTCCATGAGGTCAATTTGAGAAAAGATGCTTGCCTTTCCAACAAGATAATGAAAAAGAAATGGATAGCTGAAACTAACTTTTCCAGCCAACAAGTTGGCTACTTTTTCTAAGTGATTAGCCGGATCGTCTCCAGGAGGAGCGATATAATTATTCACTCTAAACTGGAAATAAATAAACGCTAACTTAACCCAAATAAGGCCCGCTACCAGTGCGAGCAAAAAAGTATTAAGCTTTAAATTTTTTGTTTTATCTTCCAAATTTTTCACAATGTCAAAAATAAATTGTAATCACCAAAGATTCTTGCAAGGCACAACAAACTATGAGCTAGGTAGTTAACAAAAGGGCTCTGATTTCATTTTACCAAAAACTTCGATGCAGTGAACCAGCGCGAACACTTTATGGCTTCATTTACAAGGACGGCTGTCACGCGATCGCTTACCAAGTATTTTTTGTACGAGTGCTGTTAATTCTGAACCAAAATCACAGTGTTCAATATCACCTTCGATCACTTTAAACCAAAAGAAAGAGTTGCCAGACTCATAGCAATCAGTTATTCTTAAAACTTTTTTTTACTTTGCTTTAACCTACTGGACATCTAAATGAAAAACGAAAATTTTTACGAAGGGAAGTTCATAAAAACCGAGCGTTGGAGGGGCGGAAAGATGCTTTTTTTGCCCTTTTTGCACAAGCTTGCTCGCCAAAGACTCTTTGTCCGCCATCTCAAAAAAGGTAAAAGAGATAAGATAATCCTAGATATCGGCTGCGGGGGTGGAAATGACCTATTCACGCGTTTTGGAGAAGTTTGGGGTGTTGACATATCTAAAAGCTCGTTGAAATTTGCAAAAACCATCTATTCCAAAACTATTCTTTCTTCAGCCGACAATATTCCCATTAAAGAAAAGGGCGTTGATATTGTGCTATCCGCTGATTTACTGGGGCACCTCCCGCCTAAACTCAAAAACAAAGTTTTGAGAGAAACTTTTCGCGTGCTGAAGCCCGGAGGAAAAGCATTCCATTACAGCGAAATAAAGGGTAATGATCTTTTTTGTAGATGGGCAAAAAAATATCCTTCACTCTACAAGAAATACTTCATAGATCAAGACGGACACCTTGGACTGGAATCTATTGAAGATTTAACTAAGCGATTCGATCAAGCAGGGTACAAGGTTGTCAGAGCCATTCCTCTTTTTAAACTCCCGTTTGATTTGACAGAATTTTGCAAAAGATTTGATAATGAATTTAAACAAAAAAATCTTTTCATAAGTGCTCTTGTCGGGACAGCACGAGCCTGCAATAAGGTCAAGCCACTCAAATTAATTATAGAGCTTTTTGGTGGTTTTTTGGCCGATTTTATTTCTGTTTTTTGCCTCCTTCTCATGCGGGAGGGGTATTTTTAATAGCGCAAAGACCGCCCGACAAGCAGTCGCAGTCTTTAAGCGAATCATAGGCCAGCGTTCTTGCAGAATACCCTCTTTTGCCCACAGAAGAGTCTCTAAGCTACAAATACTTACTCTGGCAAACAAACCCACCATCACGCCTTAGTTTATGACGTCCTCCCCGCACTCACTCGCTACGCTCGATCGTACGGGGTTTCCTTTGCTCCGCTACTCATGAGAATTCGCCACTGATATCTTCG
>MWBO01000014.1 GCA_002071685.1 candidate division WS2 bacterium ADurb.Bin280
CTTTGAGCAAAAAAGATTTTCTGATGAGAATAAAAATATGTCGCAAAGAAGCAAAGGAAAGCCAACTGTGGCTTGGTCTGTTGCACATAGAAAGTCCAGAAAGTAGAAGCGCGAGAGATATCTTGTTAGCAGAAGCACTAGAGCTGATGAATATATTCGGAGCAATCTTGAGAAAATCTGAATAGTCGGTATATTTGAAAATTTAAAAATTTGCTTATTTGTTTCGAATTTCGAGATTTGATATTCGATATTGTTCTTTCAGGAAAACTGAAAGAAAGGAGGGAGGTTGTTGAAAACAATTTTAAAGGGACTAATACTCGCACTGGTGATCCAATTCGCCCTCTTTTTGCCGTTTGAAACTATTTTTCTCACACCCCAGTCCGCCCACGCAGATGAACCAACGCCAGTTTCACCTACTAATCCGTCAATAAGATTTGTGACTACAAGCACGGGGCAACAAACTATAACTCTAAAAATAAATGAGGATAGCCCTCCTGACGATTGGACATTCACTCTGCAACCGGAAGTCGTCGAGGTTAGGGATTTTTACAACGATGCATTTGGTAGATCACAGGTTCCATTTCACGAGCGAGACGCTAATAATGAAGATGTTATTAGAAAATACCGGCTGACCACACCAACAGCATCTTGCGCCGCCGATCTTCGAATAACTCCGATTACTCCACCTCGCTATACTCCAGACGAAGATTACGAGAGCTCAATCTATTTGATAACCGTTAAATATACTGGTCAAACTGATTTTTTCTTGCAATCAGGTGTCTACAGAGAAACACAGGTTGCTAACGATGAAAGATTGGTTAAACTGGTTAGTGGCGATTTCAACCCTTACTGCCCCGATCTTAATGATCAACAGAAACAGATTCTCAGGCTAATAATGAGCGGGGATAATATAAATATACCGATCAGACCGGAACTTTCTGAAAGCGACAGGGTGAGTAGATGTGATAACACCAAAATGAGATGGGACAATATGGTTGATAATATGCGCAAACTGATGATACCCGCACCTTCTTCAACACCAGGGTCAAGTGAAACTGGAAACCAGTATTGGGTCCACAGAGATGCAGTGAATGTGAGGTGGCTTGATTTTGGTGGCTGGGCCGCAAGGGCTCTGCCATATTATACAAATGACTTCACATTTGATGACACATATGACTACACACTTGACTTAGGGCTTACTGATGAAGGACAAGCGCTTTATGATGAAATTGCTGACTACGCGAAACAAATAAAAACCGATATAGATATGCTGAGGCAAGCATATCCCGGCAACAGCTGGCCAGACGGTTGTGCAGAGATCGAAAAATTCAAGTGGGTAAGAACAAGCAACCCTGGAAACTATGAATCACTAGACGCCTTCAATACCGATTTCGATATAATTTATCAAAAATTTAAGGAGTATATCGCCGCTCGAGATGAGCCAATATCAACAGGTGGCGATGACATTTGTGGCAACACTGGGACAAATCTAGTTTCCGGCAAAATATTCCAGTGGCTATTCTGTGAACTGGCAAACATCATTCATGGTGCGGCCGGTGGGATAATGAAAAAAGCAACCTCATGGCTTCAGGATTCGATCGGCGTCGGAGTGGTTGAATTTGTACCACCGGCAGATAACACCCCAGCAACAGACGGCGGCGGCACAAGCGCCACCCCAAGCTCCGGCGACAGTGGTACAGGTGGTACAGATGGTGGAGGCGGGACAAGAACAGCCACACCGATGGATATTACTGGAGTAATTAATATTCCCGACGATGGTGAACGCAGCACCTTCCAGACCGCTTTAACATCCAGCATGTCCGCTTATGCAAAAAATGGGACAACAATCATAAATGCTCGAGCTAGCTGTATCATGGGCGAGGATGGCAAAAGCACCAAATGTCACTTTACCACAACCGATAATATCCCTGTTAGCTGGACAACAGTCACGATTTACGGCATGAACAGTAGCAACAATATGGTGTTTAGGATCATGCTTCAATATCCCCCGGAGATGCCGGCAGATCGGCGAGATGAAGAGATTGACTTTGAGGTTACTAACGCTTTATAAAAAATTTCGAGACGATGTTTGGAAAAAAATACAATTTGACCCGAAAAGCTCTGCTGATTTTGCCGATACTCTTCTCGGTTACTCTCTTTTATTTCTCAATGTATTCTCACGCTCATGCAGGCTGGATCACTCCAATTTACCAGGTTCTATCTGACACTACCACTGGTATGGGTGGCGTTACTGCCAGAGTTTGGACAATTACAATGGGAGTCGTCAACTCTTTCGTCCTTGCCCTACTTATTTATGTTGCCTTCATGAACATACTGCGCATCCAGATGGATTCGTATGCCGTCAAGAAATTTTTGCCGACTTTTATTATGGCGATCATCTTAGCAAATTTCAGTTTTTTGATCGCCAGAATCATTATCGATATCGGCAATATGGCAATCACGGTCTTTTTACATGGCAACCAGCAAAATGCTCTGCCTGGGCTATTTGACAATTTAACTAAATGCGATCAGAACGGAGACCCTGGTTGTCCGATCGCTCCCGGCAATGAGCCGCCTGGAAGTAACTACTACGCGGCGATTTTGGCTTACATTGTAAAACAGTTTTTTGTCATCGCTGGTGCGATCATGATGTTTATCCTCGCCTTTATTTTTATGATCAGAAATTACATGTTATATTTTATCATCGCTATTGCCCCTCTCGGTTTTTTGGCTATGGCACTGCCAATAACTAAAAAGTATTTTCAGCAATGGTGGAGTAACTTTACTAAATGGGTATTTATGCCAGTAGTGTCAGTCTTCTGGCTTTGGCTGGGCGGGCAATTCGTAGAATCGATTAATACTGGTGATGTCTGGATATTGCCTGTTGCTTTTGGTGGTTTATGTTTGTACATGGCGGTCACTACACCGTTTAAGGTTGGTGGTGTCGCCATGGCTGCCTGGACGAAGTATGGCAAACAGGCGTGGGGGGCAACGGGCGGTAAGGCAACAAAATGGGCGGGGCAGGAAGCAAAAGAGCGCGCCGGAGCAGCAGCCTTAGGAGCCAGATTAGCTGTATCAAGGACAAGTCCTTACAAGGCAGTGCTTGGTGATAATAGTGCTTTCGGCAAATATCGTTCAAAGGTCAGGGCCAATACCGCCAGACGAAAACTATTTTTAGAAGGCCCAGAGTTGGCAAAAAAAAAGAGAGAAGAAAATGCCCGAGTCGATGCTGCTTATGATTTAGCTATAAATCCCAAAACTCCAAAAGAACTTCAAAGCAGGTACAAAGCACTTATCCGTAGTTGGGCACAGGACGACAGAAAGGGTAAAGAAAATCGCGGATTACAGGACCTATTGGATTCTCTCAAATTTAATCCCGATGGCACAGTCGTTACCAGCAACAACAACCAGGGTGTTATTGACCCCAAAAAAAGGTTCACTGAAAGTGGTGGTCTTGGCGATCAGGCATCAACATTAGCCCAAATTTCCTATTTGTTACGACGTCCCAATACTCTTGATAGCACAGAGAAAACAATTGCCCAACATATAAATTCAGGAAACCCCGTTAATGTTAATGGCACCCCGACAACATTACAGTTTCGCAATATGGATACAGGGGCTACTGTCCAAGACCTCAGGAAACTCGATGCCAATGCATTTGGAACTTCTCCTGTTCCTGTATCACCTGCCGCTAATGCACCAGGATCGTCTCCAGCAGAGGAGGAGATTTCCAGGGGCGTTAGAGAGCTGGTAGAGGAGTTCCGTAACCTAGAAGCCAACATGGGTGGTGAGGGATCTCTAGGTGGTGATGAGGGTTTTGATCGCATGCTGGGTGAGATATCTAAGATGAAACCCAATTTGACGCTTAGTGATGCCGGACTCGCCGCGGCGATTTTGCCGGTTATG
>MWBO01000015.1 GCA_002071685.1 candidate division WS2 bacterium ADurb.Bin280
AGCGCTTTCTTCAAGAGAAAAAGTGACTTCTTTGACAATCTCCTCCCCGCCTCTTTCAATGTTAATTTGCGCTGTCTTGCCTTTATTTGAAGATGTAAACTGCGAGAATTCTTCGCTGTCTGAAAATCCGACAATTATATCACCGCTTTTTATATCGCTCTTTTGCGCAACCGACCCATCCATCACTTGAGCCACCACTACTTCGTAGGTTTTTTCTCCCCCCAATGTTTTTTCGTCAACCCTGATTGGCGTCATCCCTATCATGTAGCCAATTGAAAGAAGAAGCCCCGCCAAAATAAAATTCATCACTACACCGGCTACGACAATGACAATTCTTGAACGAGCTTTTTTTGAAGAAAACGATCTGGGCGATTGCGACGATTTATCCTCTCCAAGCATCTTCACGTATCCCCCGAAAGGAATAGCGTTGATGCAATAATTGGTCTCTCCCCTTTTTTTGCAAAAAATTCTCGGAGGAAAGCCAAAAGCAAATTCCTCAACCTTTACACCCAAAAGCTTGGCTGCCGAAAAATGACCAAGTTCATGAGAGAAGACGAGTAGCCCCAAGATTATCAAAAAAGCGATGAGTGTAATTAGAAACATCAGATTGTTTTTAACTCTTTTTCTTTGCTCTCAATCATTGCCTCTATTTTTCTGTTGTACTCATCAATGATTTTATTGAGTTCTTCCTCCGCCTTGTACCGATCATCTTGAGTAATTTCAGATTTTTTCTCCATTTTTTTGATCTGATCCCAGACCTCGCCTCTAATATTTCTTAAAGCGATTCGCCCCTCCTCACCTTTTTTGGAAACATTTCTTATTAGTTCATTTCTTCTTTCTTCAGTCAGAGGAGGTAGAGAAATCCTAATAAACGAACCATCGTTTGTTGGCGAAAGACCAAGGTCGCTATTTCTAATAGCAAGCTCAATATCATTAAGAGCGCCCTTGTCCCATGGTTGAATTACAATCGACGAAGGGTCGGGCGTTGTGACCTGCGCCATCTGCTTAAGTGGCATCGTCGAACCATAATATGTGACAGAAATGTTATCAACAAGCGAAGACGAGGAGCGACCAGTTCTGACGGTCGCAATGTCTTCCGACAACCTCTCAATAATGTGCTCAAACTTTTTCTTGAGTTCATCTAGCATCTTTTGATACATTTTGCTCCTTTGATTAAAGCTCCTGTGGCTATTTTATCAGGAGAGCAACCAGTTTTGCAACACTCCTAAAATATCTAAAAAAAATAACGGCTGGGCCGTTATTTTTTTTCTTGACTCTCCCCTAGAACGTATCTCGTGAATCTCTGTATTCTGATGTTTTCTCCAGTCTTGGCAATCACTTCATCGAGAAGACTCCTCATGATCTTACCGGGTTCTTTGAAATATTCCTCTTCAAGAAGTTGATCGACTTCGCTTGCCTCAGAAGTTGCAATTTGTAAAGCAATTTCATGAGCGAAAGCCTTGAATTCATCGTTTCTCGCTACAAAGTCAGTTTCACAATTAATTTCAACTAAAACTCCAATTTTTCCAAGATGCACGTAAGACTCAATCAAGCCCTGCGAGGTCTCACGCTCGGACTTTTTTGCCACAATCTCAACGCTTCTCTCTTTGAGTAACTTTTCTGCTTCTTTTTCGTCACCCTTGGCATCATCGAGCGCTTTTTTTACGTCCATTACACCCGCGCCTGTTTTTTCTCTCAGGGCCCTAACCTTTTCCATGTCCATACTACTGTCTCCTATTTAGATCTTTTTGTCTTTTTTTCCTTCGGTAGTTTTGTCGTCTTGCTTTGAAGGCACAGCTTCTTCTTTTGCTTCAGATTCTTTTTTTCCGCTATCTTCCTTTTCCTTGGATTCTGCACCCTCTTCTTCGGTTTTGATTTGCTTGAAATTGGCCTTTATAGCGTCTTTGAACAAATTAAGAACCATCTCCAGCGTTGCCTTGGAGTCGTCATTGAGAATAACGGGATAATCGACGATTTTCGGATTGGCGTTAGTGTCGCACAGAGCGACAACTTTGACGCCAGCTTTTTTTGCCTCAAGCAGTGCATTCATCTCCTCCTTGGCATCAACGATAACTATCAAATCAGGCTTTCTATCTAGATTTTTTAGTCCGCCAAATATTGTTTCTGTTTTCTTAAGATTCTTTTCGATCTCAAGTCTCTCTCTTTTTGTAAGGTGCTCGTATTTATTTTGAGCAATGTCGTCTTGAGTCTTGATCATTTTCTTGATGGACTTGGAAACTTCCTGAAAGTTAGTCAAAAGTCCTCCGGGCCATCTTTCGATAACGTAGGGACTACCGGTTTCTTGTGCAACTTTCTCAATCTTATCCTTTACCTGAAATTTTGAGCCTACGAACAAAAATTTCCCGCCCTTTGATGCGACTTCTTCTATCAGGCGAGCAGCTTCTTCGAGCATCTCTCTGGTCTTTTCAAGATTGATGATAGAAATTTTGTTTTTGTAAGTGAAAACATACGAATGCGTTCTGGCGTCCGTTCTTTCACGATGATGACCGTAGTGTGCCCCCGCCTTAAATAGCTCCTTAACAGTTGGAATTTTAACCGACATTATTATATTTTCCCTGAATATCTTATTTTACCAAACTCAAAACTCATAACTCGAGGTTATTCGTCTTAGAAGATTATACACTATTTACTACCAGAAATCAAGTACGGAATTACTTTACAAGCAATCCACCCCATTCAACAACCGTGAAGCCCTTTCTTTCAAACTTGGGAAGTTGTTGACTCTTAATATCGACAATTTCATCTAGCGCAGCAAAGTCCATAAAGACTCTAATGACACTGTCTGGTTTTGGATTGACATAAAGTGGAGCCAAATTGTCCATTTCCTCCCCATAAATCCAGGAAATTCTCACGTAATTTGACTTTGGAAGTTTAGGCGACCAAAATTCCATAAAATCAGTTATTTCTTGATCGTTTAAATTCATGTATTGGAGCTGTGATCTGATAGTCGCCTCGGCGTCTTTTGCCGCCACTACAGTTCCGGAGTTTATTTGAGGATACACGCCCCAGCCGAGACCCTCCCAGAATAAATTCGGGTATGTTTTGCCATTGACGATCAACTGCCCCGAGGGCTTAGCAGTTCCGCTCCAGCCCGAGCCATAACTTGGCTCGGAAACCGTCACATTCGCGCCCACCTTGACCTCAAAGGGCGTCTCACTATCGGGATACAGATATACAACCGGCTTTCCACACTCAACCAAGGGCGCATATTCGGTATAGAGATATGGGATGTACTGGCCATAGGCATCTTCCCAAACAACAATGCCTGTGTCAGCGACAAAATCACTGATCGGCTTTATCTGTGTGCCCTCCCTGCCCATCTGATACATTTCGTATCCAAATTTATTAATCTTGCTTTCGCTATCGGTGCTATAAAGAAGTTTTGACCCGCCGGCATTATCTGCAGCTGTTTCCAGTCCTGACAAAAGACTATTGTCGCTAATAATCGGAAAACCGCCACTGCCCA